>NZ_JBFUHJ010000091.1:0-17359 GCF_056402455.1 Paenibacillus sp. P4_A7
AAGACATTATCTGTCCACTGGCTCGTAACATCATTTCCAGTGATTTAACAATTGACGATTTCGTTACAGTGGCAGGGATATATAATAGGATGTAGAATACTAACCTAACTTAAAAAAAAGAACCATTTTTATAGCAGCAGAGAGGAGGAAAGGCATTTGAAATCAATAGTTGTACGTGATCTTGCTGAGCGATTCTCGTTAGAAGTGTTGGCTGGGGCAGATCAACTGGACCGCCCGGTCATGAAGGCGCGAGCGTATCGTCCCGGACTTGAATTTGTAGGGTACTTTGATTTTTTTCCGACGGAGCATGTACAAATTTTAGGTAAGAAGGAAATCAATTATTTGCATACATTAACTGAAGCAGAGCGAAATCATCATATTGGTAATGTTGTAAAATATCATCCACCTTGTTTTGTTGTCACTTCTGATCAAGATGGATTGAAATATTTGACTAAGTATTGTGAAGAAGAAGGTATTCCGTTACTGCGTACCAAAGTGTTGACTGCGCCGTTTCTTGGTATGCTCGATGCGTATTTGTCCAAAGAATTGGCACCCGAGATTTCGATTCATGGCGTTTGCTTGAATGTGTCGGGTATAGGCATTTTGCTGCGAGGCCAATCAGGCGTAGGAAAAAGTGAGACGGCGCACACGTTAATTAGACGAGGGCATCGACTTGTCGCAGATGATATCGTTGTGTTGAGAAAGTTAAGCTCACAAACGCTGCTCGGCAGCCATAACGAGAAGACGAAGGAGTTTCTTGCTCTCCGGAGTGTCGGTCTTGTCAATGTTGTGCGATTGTACGGCAGGAAAGCTTTTCAGGATGAGACGCGCATAGCGCTTGATATTGAACTGACAAAATGGCAGGATAACGAGTTGCATAATGATCTGGAGCTGGAGCCTACATTTACCGATTATATGGGAGTACAGGTTCCGCATATCGAAATTCAACTGCAACCGGGAAGAGATGTTGCTGGGCTAATCGAAGCGGCGGCAAATAATTGGTATTTGAAGCAGCTGGGCTACAGTGCGGTGGAAGAGTTCATGAAACGACTAGAATTAGATTGATTCATCTCCTTTCCATTTACTAGTAAATCATGTTACACTATTGGGAGATAAAGCTTATCCTAGCGCACAAGTCCTGACAGATTAGAAGGAGGAAATCGCGTGGAAAACTGCTCAATCGTTACAAAGCCTGCACTCCATTTAATTGGAATAAGCTACTGCGGCCCCTATTCATCGTTTCCGGACGAGGCAATTCGGTTGCAATCCGAATTTTTGACACGAAAGCATGAATTAAACGATGGATTGAAATCAACGGTGCTGTACAGTCCGTATTTCGGTAATGAAGTGTTCGCTACATACTGGGCTTGTTATGAAGCGCAGCATATGGAAGAACTTCCTCCGGGAATGGCACAGTTCACAATCCCCGCACATCGCTATGCGATGGTAGCCTGCTCGAACAAACGAATTGGTGAAGGGTATGAGCAGCTTAATATTTGGATAAATGAGATGCGATTGGAGAAGCAAGAAAACGCCGTCTCGCTCGAATTATTTTATATCGATGAGCATCATTTGGAGGAAGAACCGGTTGAGTTGCTAATTCCCCTCAAATGACAACGTATATATGAACCTGCACGTGAAATGTTAAGTCGAAGGGTTGCCATTCGTCTCTAACATTTCCGAGAGCAGGTTCTTTTTGTTTAGAAAACCGTTCCACAATGTTATATTTAGAAGACCTGAAATGTAGAGAGGAAGGTTAGCAGAATGAAGGTTGACATTTATATTGTAGATGCTTTTACCAAAGAGCGTTTTAAAGGTAACCCTGCTGCAGTATGCTTGCTAGATACTCCGCAAGAGGAGGAATGGATGCAGAAGGTAGCATCGGAAATGAATTTGTCCGAGACGGCATTTGTCGTTCCAAGTGTGGAAGGTTATGATCTACGCTGGTTTACGCCGCAGGCTGAGGTTGACCTATGCGGTCATGCTACTCTTGCAGCCGCGCATACATTATGGGAGTCAGGCGGGCTGTCTCGAACAGAAATGGCACGATTCATGACGAAGAGCGGACTGCTAACTGCGGTGTGTGAGGAGGATTGGATTGTGATGGATTTTCCTACCGAGTCCCCAGAAGCAGCAATTGTGCCAGAGGAACTCGTGCAAGGACTAGGTCTCATTCCTAGGTTTGCTGGTCGCAATCGGATGGACTTTTTCATTGAAGTAGACAGCGAACAGACGCTTCGTTCGCTGAAGCCTGATTTCAAACTACTCGCAACGCTGCCTGCGCGTGGAGTCATAGTGACGAGCCGATCTTCAGATGCTTCCTTTGATTTTGTATCGAGAGCATTCTTTCCAGGTATAGGTGTTGATGAGGATCCGGTCACCGGATCGGCACACTGCGCATTAGCTCCATATTGGACCAAGAGGCTTCGCAAGGAAAATCTTGTAGGTTTTCAAGCGTCGGAGCGCGGAGGCATCGTAAAGGTTAAGCAGGCCGGTGAACGCGTATTCTTGTCAGGACAAGCGGTAACCGTACTTAAAGGACTAATAGGGGGTTAGAAGAATGATCGGAATGAAACTGCCAAAGGAGCAGAGGGATCAAATCATCGAGCAGATTCAGCAATTTTTTGAGCTGGAGCGTTCAGAAACAATTGGAACGCTTGCTGCAGGGGAAGTGCTTGATTTTATGATCAAGGAAATTGGACCTCATCTGTATAATCATGCTATAAATGATGCGCGAACTACGGTACTGGAACGGATGCAAACGCTGGAAGATGAGCTTTATGCGCTCGAGAAGCCGATTATAACGAAGCGTTAATCAGACTTATGAAGGAAAGAAAAACCGGACAATTGCAGCATGTGAGCAGCTGCAATATTCTGGTTTTTTTAAAATATTTAATTTCTAAATATATTCGGTCATACCTTTTTCCTTCAACAGTTCGACAATTTCCTTCACAGATTGCGCTTTATCTTTGGGGCAAATTAATAGCGCATCTCCCGTGTCGGCAATGATGAAGCTATCTACACCTATTGTAGTGATTAGTCTGTCGTTCCCATAAATAATGGAGTTACGTGTATCTATTCCTAAGTGATTTGCTTTAATAATATTACCCGATTCATCAGGAGGAAAAATAGCACCAAGCGCGTCCCAGCTTCCGATATCATTCCAACCAAACTGACCGGATAGAACTACGACTTCATCGGAGCGCTCAAGGATACCGTAATCAATCGAAATATTTTGCAAAGTTGGGTAAATCTGGTTAATGATTTCTTCTTCCTGCTCTGTCCCCAAGTATTCACTGATTGGAAGCATTGACTTATAGAGTCGAGGCAGGTATCGCTTGAAATTATCAATGATCACGGATGTTTTCCAAATGAACATTCCGCTATTCCATAAATAATTACCAGATAACAGATAGCTTTGCGCTTTCTGAAAGCTTGGTTTTTCTACAAATTCTGCTACTTCGTATACAGCCACTGGATGCGAAGCTAAAGGCTCTTTATCAAAAGCGATATAGCCGTAGCCGGTGGAAGGGAATGTCGGTTTAATCCCAATTGTCACGATTTTGTCCGTCTCCATGGCAACCGTACAAGCTTCATCTAGTGTAATTCGGAATTGCTCTTCATCCGTAATATAATGATCAGAAGGCAGTACAACCATTAAAGAATCGCCGTGAGATTTTTCTATGGATAACGCTGCAAAAAGGATACTTGCAGCCGTGTTTCTAGCAACTGGCTCGATTAAGATATTATGCTTTAACACACTGCTGTGCATGATGCTCTCCATCAGCACGGCTTGTGATCTGTTCGTAACAATTACTGTATTTTCCTGAGGGATAATACCTTTGAATCGTTCGATGGTATCGTTTAGCATGATGTCGTTCCCGCTAATATTAAGAAGCTGCTTTGGAATCTCTTGTCTGGAGAGGGGCCAAAAACGGGTTCCGCCTCCACCTGCTAGTATAGTAGCAAACTTATTCATGATGCATCACCATATGAGCAATAGAGAAGGAAATGATACTCTCTGAGCCTTGATTAAGATTCAATCCAGTTTTATGAATGCCGTCATAACAGGCTCCAGTTTGTGGGTCAATTAATGACAGGTTTAATGAATTATGACCTAAATACCATTCGTAGCATAAAGATGCTTGTTTCAGATAGGAAGGATCTTGGAGAATAATGGCGGCTTCCTTACAAGCAAGTAGCATTTCACACGCTTCAATGGGCTGTTCATCATAAGGTGCAGCTGACCCATCTCGCAGCAGCCAGCCATGACTTCCTATTGGCTTATAATAACCGTCTTTACAAAAGGTTTTGGATGCTAGAAAATCTAAACTTTCCTTGGCCGTTTCCTTCAAACTAACATTGTCTGATATACGGTAAGCTTTTAACAGTGACCATGGAAGCATCGAGTTTCCGTAGGTTAGGCTATCTTCAAACCAATTCCAACCGTTCCCTTTATTTTGCATGTATTGATTGTGTAATCGGACCGCCAGATCCTCAATGAGATCGGTAATTAAAGCTTTGGGTAGAAATGCCTTCTCTTCATCTGTGTTAGCGGTATGGAGATACGGAAAGGAATAAGTTAACGCATTAGGTGTTTCTATTAGGTAGCTAAGACCAATTAGTGCATAAGCCGCAGCGCGTGGTGAATGAAGTGCATGGATATGCGGCAAAGCCTGATTGATTAAATAACGACATGTATTTAGTAGATTATCGGGCAGCGAGGACGAATAGGCGAGTGTGAATCCAAGTGCCCATATCGTACGTCCCTGACAATCCTCAGAGCCTCTCTCCTCAATGAAAGAGCGGTTATAATCCATAAAATTTCTGAAATTTCCGTCCGCATTTTGTGCATGATGAATGAAGGAAATATAAGTATGGATGAGGTCTAAAGTGACGGAGTCTTTTTTACTGTTGTACAATAAAACGGCTGCGATTAATGCCCGGGCATTATCATCGGTCGTATAGCCCTTTGATCGGTCAGGCACTCCAAACTTGGTATGCTGAAAAATGCCTGTATCATCCGTTATTCTACTCATATAATCGGGCTTAAGCTTCAGTATGGTTTGTACTTCCATTAAATCACACTCCTACTAGTTAACTCTGAGATTGTTATTTTCTCTTGAAAGATACCGGCGTAGGTTTTCGCAATTTCATTCCAAAGCATAGTTTTCCCAAGCTTTAGTGTACGATCTTCCATTTCCTTCACCATAGCAGGGTTATCTAGTAATTGGAGGATACAAGCTTCCAGTGAGGCAGAATCGCGGAAGTTTGCCAGCAGTCCTCGGCCTTCGGCCAACATTTCCTCAGCATATCGGTAAGGTGTGGACACAATGACTCTTCCATAACCGACTCCATATGCCAAAGTGCCGCTGACGGCCTGGTCCTTGCCCAAATAAGGTGTCATGTAGATGTCTGACATAACAAGCGATTCAATAACTTCCTCCTGCGTCAAAAGCTTGTCGACAAAGAGAACGTTATGTTCTAAATCGAATTCCTTCACAAGGTCCGTCAGCTTCTGTCTGTAAATCTCACCTGTTTCTTGTTTGACTACCGGATGTGTTTTGCCAAATATGATATAAAGGGACTCTGGATACTTTTTGACCACACCGCGCATCGCCTCTATGCTATATTCAATGCCTTTACCAGGGCTTAGAAAGCCAAAGGTGGATAAAATTTTCCGATCTGTGAAGCCATATTGTTTTTTTAACATTGATCTTGATTTGGTTTTAACAAAGGGCACGCCATGGTGAATGAAAGCTATTTTTGCGGCATCTATATCATAAATAGAGATTAAATCCTTGACTGTTGATTGCGCCATCGTTACGACTTTAACACTTCGTTCCGCCACTCGCTTCATGATGTGTCGCTGCTTAGCAGAAGGTTTCGTTAACACCGTATGAAAAATGACGATATAAGGAATACTCAGTCTCTCTATGAAAGGAATTAAATATTCGCCGCTTTCTCCGCCATAAATACCGAACTCATGTTGAATAACGAGAAGATCAACATCTGATGAGTTAAGATAATCGGCTGCGTTTAAGTAATCCGACATGTTGTGTTGATTAATTTCTCTCAACACTTGCTCTTGATAGTCATAAGATTCGTTGTTGTTGATTGCAATGATTCGCGGCTTATTGAAGCCTTGAATATGTTCAAATTGGTCTAATAAATCTTGTGTAAATGTAGCAATACCGCACTCTCGCGGCAGGCTGGTGCCTAGAAAAACGATATTCCGATTGTTGCTGATTGCATTTCTCATATAAAGCTCCTCCATATTGGTTCATATTTTTTTCACAAAAAAAAGAAAATAAAGAGGTCTTTATTTCCTAAGAGGGGAAGAAGCTTATTATTTTCAGAAAATTCAAAAATATTCCTGTTCCCACTATAACATGACCATTTTTTCTTGTCAATTTATTGACTGTCTGCCATTCTCCATATATATTATTGGAGGAGGTGTATGTATGTCAGTCATACGCAGTAATTTAAAAGAGGTCATGTATAATCATGATCCAAAATTATCTATACGTAGACTCGCAAAAGATGTGAATTATCACTTTGATTCCGTGCGAAGAATGTATAAAGATGAAATGGTGCAGTATCCTAGGGATTTGCTGTTAAAGCTTTGTCTATATTTTAATGTTCAGCCTGGGCAATTAATTAAAATCGTAGATAGTGATCTAAATGTTTGGCCATTAGAAGAATCGAATGATCTTCAGGAGGACAACAAGGACAATGACAAGGGAACCGATAATAACTGAAACTTGTAAACAGCTTCTGGATAGCTTTTATACAAATCCCCGCATGACGAAAGTGGAGAAAGTAACCTTTTCTGGTGTTGGGAATCGAGATGTTTATAATATAACGGCCCCGTTTCAATATGGCGGGGAGGAAGTGATCTTAGGAAGAGTTGAGGAACGGGATAGCGAGTTCTCTCAAGTCTTCTTTTTTACTTGTGAGAATCAGATTTGGAATCCACGTGTACATACTCATACTTATAACTTACAGGATCCATGCTTCTCGATCATCAAAGGGGAATTAATTATTGGTGGAGTTGAAGTAATTACTGCAGCCAATGATCCAAGTAAGATTGTGTCCTGGGTCACGCAATTTTATCGTGGGTATGATATTGATTCGTTATGTCACTTTTCATCAGGACCTGCAGCCATGAAGGATATTAGACTTATTGAACTTCAGGATGGCAGGGTAGGTGTCTTTACCAGGCCTCAAGGGGCAAGAGGCGGAAGAGGTCAAATCGGATTTACAATTATCGATTCACTTGCGGAACTCGATGAGCATACCTTCATTGATGCAGAAATGTTGCGAGATCAATTTGTCCCCGAAGAGTGGGGAGGGGCGAATGAAGCGCATTTGTTGAGTAATGGACATGTTGGCGTTCTTGGACATATCGCCTGCTTTGATCAAATAGGGAACAAGCACTATTATTCTATGACCTTTGCAATAAACCCCGAAACATACGAAAAAACACCAATAAAGATCATTTCAGCAAGAAGTGATTTCCCAAGAGGTCCAGGCAAACGGCCAGATCTAGAGGATGTTATTTTTAGTGGTGGACTTATACGGCTAGACGGTGGTCGAGCAGTACTGTCTGTTGGTGTTAGTGATGCTGAGGCTTATGTGATTGAAATCCCTGATCCTTTTATTGAATATGAATCATGAGTCAGTGATGGTTTGACTAGATTCTATGGTCATGTTATAATTATACTGACAAGAATTTATGGTCAAAAGAGAGCGGGAACAAACAAATGAGTAAATTTATTCAATTAAACAAGCGCACTGGAGAAACAAAGTCCCAAATGAATCAAGCAAGAAAACAGGGACGGATCCCCRCTGTGTTGTATGGGATTGGTAAAGATACTTTGTCGTTAGAAGTAAATGAGAAAGATATACTGGATATTTTGAAAAAAAATCCACGTGCTATTTTGCAAGGCAAATCATCCGATGAAAAAGTAGTTCCAGTTCTTGTTCAGAACATCCAAAGAGACCCGATCTCAGGCAAATTGCTGCATATCGACTTTCATCATGTAAATATGACTGAAAGCATGGACAGCAAAGTTACGATCCATTTTTGCGGAGATGCAATCGGCATTAAAGCCGGCGGAGTATTGCAGGTAGAAATGTATGAAGTAGAAGTACGTTGTATGCCTGGTGATCTGCCGACTTCAATGGAAGTGGATATTAGCAAACTTGCTATTGGTGACCACCTTTTTGTATCAGACCTTGTGTTCCAGAGTGGAATTGAAGTGTTGACTGATCCGAAAACGGTTATGATCCAGATCAAAGCGGTGCATGAGGAAGTTGAAGCAACAGCATAATAGGTACTATTTTCATATAAATATTCAAAGTATGGTCATATCCCCTACCGGCAGAAAGTGTAAAGGATCATGGTTTCATGATCCTAGACATTGCTGTTTGTAGGGGATTTTTTGTACAATGAGAGGACATTACAAGCTATAGAACACAAAGGAGATATAAAATGCCATCTATTATCGAAAAACGATTTKATCAAGAAATACAAACTATACTACGTGATTTAAGCTCTGGTTATCATGCAGGGGAATTGAGTAGAAGAGAAAGCTCGGAATTGCCGGAAAATATTTATGTCATTGATGTTGAAAATGAGATGGCAGGGTATGCTGTAATTTGGGAATATAATAGCGGAAATCAACTGGTTCATAAAGCGGAAAATTATTATTTTAGTCCGGATGAGAAATATTTAGAAAAAGACTTCTATATAGATATTAAAAACAAAACGGATTTCATATTTATAGAGGCTTTGGATGTTCTGAAGGAGTTTGAAGGTAAGGGATACGGGGCTTTCTTTATGAACTGGTTAAAAGCGAAATACCCGAGTAAAAAAATGTATGTATACACGCTAGAACATACAAAGAATTTTTGGTACAAACAAGGATTTGAAGCTTTGGGGAATACAGTATGGATGACCTATAATTAATGTAAGCTGCTGCAAAATAAAACGGCAAGTCAAACGGGATGATCAACTATCCCCTTGACTTGCCGTTTTAATGTTGTTTACGTAGCCCCTAGCCTTTTACAGAACCTTCAGTTAAACCTTTTTCAATAAATTTCGAAACGAACAGGTAAACGATCAATACAGGTATAACGGTAAGAGCTACGGCTGTAGCCATGAGTCCGAAGTCCGTTCCATATTGCGAGCTGATTTCATTCAATAGGGCTACAATTGGACGTACGCTCTCTTTATTAACAAAGATCAATGCAGAGAATAAGTCATTGTACGACCACAAGAATACGAATATACTTACCGATGCGAAAGATGGACTGGATACAGGGAGAAAGATTTTAATGAACATTTGCCATCTGTTGCAACCGTCGATAAATGCTGCTTCTTCCAGTTCCTTAGGGATGGTAGCCATATAACCTGCAATAACCAATGTAGCAAAGGTTAAATTACCTGTGGTCTGCGGCAAGATCAATCCCCAATACGTATTAACTAAACTCGTTTTAATGAGAATCTCATAAACAGGAACGACAGTAGCAAAAGCTGGTACAAGTAAGGTAGCGTAGAGAAGTGAGAAAATAAATCTCTTTCCCTTAAAGTTGAATCTAGATAATACATAGGCTGCTAGTCCGCCTAGCAGTAGCACGAAAAATACGGTGCCACCCGACATGATCAAGCTGTTAATATAGCTTTTTCCAATTGATATTCGATCAAATGCATTCGTGTAGTTAACGAACACCGGGTCCAAGGCTAATGAAAATGATTTATTCATGACATCACTTGATATCTTGAATGAGTTGTTAACAATCCAGAATAGTGGATATATTGTCGTTAGGGACCATGCTGTCAACACAACATACATGAGGGTGGTTCCTAAACTAAACCGGCTTGTTTTTACTCGCCGAATTTTATGTTCATCATTAATGGTTTCTTGCATAAAAGTACACCCCTAATAACAGCTTAGTATGTGATTTCTTCGCTTTTTAACAAACGGTTGGCAAGCAAAGCTAGCAAAACACCGARAACAACCATATAAATCGCAACAGTTGAGCCATAACCGAAGTTTTGATCGACCATCGCTTTCTTATACATATAGGTTCCCAATACTTCTGTACCGTTCTGACCTCTTGAAACTACCCAAATGAACTCGAATACCTTCATAGTACCGGTAATAGCTAATGTAATAACAACCTTGATGTCACTCAAAATCAAAGGAATTGTCAGCATCGTCGTTTTCTTGAAACCCGTAATCCCTTCGAGCTTAGCCGCTTCGTAATAATCAGAAGGGATTTTTGACATTGCCGTTAAAAATAATACAAAATAAAAACCAACATAATGCCATACTGTGGGAACTGATACTGCTCTCAAAGCATTACTTTCACTAAGCCAAAGCACTTTTTCTAATCCAAAGCTAGCTAAAATATTGTTTAAGAGACCAAAGTTATAGTTGTAGAAAAGAACGAACAGTAACGAAATCGCTGTACCAGAAATAACAACAGGGAAGAAAAAAACGGTACGGAAAAAGCCCTTAAATTTCGTAATATTATCTACGAGTACAGCAAGTATTAAAGCAATACCCACTTGAAAAACAATGACATAAAGCATAATTTCTAATGTATGCAATGTTGCTGCACCCAGCAGCTTATCCGATATCGCTCGTTCATAGTTATCCCAACCAACAAAGTTCTTTTCAAAGAAGCCCGTTGTACGATAAAAGCTAAGATATAAACTTTTAAAGAACGGATAATAAATAAAGATCGATATTAAAGCTAGCATAGGGAACAAAAACATCAAGATATACTTTTTATCGCCCTTCATATTTATCACCTTTGATGTTTATTTTTCTTGCATTACGGTTTAAATGATTACGCCGCCCGTACTAACAAGAGGGGCGGCGCGCATCATATTAGATCAGAAAGCTTTTATGCTTTTAATAATGAGACCATTATTATTTTGCAGCGGTAGCAGCTGCTGCAACTGCAGCATCCTCAATTCCTTTAGCTTCAGCAAGTGCCTCAGCAGGTGTCTTCTTGCCAGTTACAACTTTTTGAACGTTTGCACGGAGTGTTGAGAATGTTTCAGGTGAAACTTTGCTATCTACTGGAGCGTTGATTGAAGCAGATTTTGCTGCCATTGCAAAGCCATCAAGTGCTGCTTGTTTCAAGCCTTCAATTTTCACATCAGCAGCAGGAGTACCACCGTTAGCTGTAGCAATTTTTTGAATAACTGCAGGAGAAGTCATATGCTTCAGCAATTCAACTGCTGCATCTTTCTTGTCTGCATTGTCATAAGTTGCTTTAGGAAGGTAGAAACCAGAGCCGAATCCGCCGATAATGTCATTACCGCTGCCAGCTCCGCCTGGAACTACTGGGAATGGAAGAACAGTTGTGTTGTCAATTACATCAGGCTTATCAGCCCATTGACCAAGTGCCCATGAACCTTCAAGGATCATTGCAGCTTGACCTTGGCCGTAATAGTTGGAAGCCATACCAAGATCGATTGTAGCTGCATCTTTAGGGAATGCACCAAGGTCATATAGTTCTTTCATAGCTGCATAGCCTTTTTCCCAGTTTGGTTCAATTCCATCTTTTAAGCCTTTGTCTTGACCAGCAGGACCTGCTGCTGAAAGAAGGAAATGCTCGATGATGTAGTGGGATTGGTCAAATGGAGCAGTTAGTGGAGTGATACCTTTAGCAGACAATGCTGTAACAGCTGCTTTCAATTTTTCCCAATCTGTAGGGAGCTCAAGATTATTGTCAGCAAATATTTTTTTGTTTACGAACAAGCCTTCGTAGAAGCCAGTAAGTGGAGCTGCATAGATGTTGCCATCTTTTTGTCTTGCAAACTCAAGAGCACTTGGGGTAAAGCCGGCTTGCCATTCAGGATTAGCATCAAGCACTTCATTTAGCGGAACTACTTTGCCTGCATCGATGAAGCCTTTAGCGTCAGCGCCGATAAAGTAGAACAGTAGGTCTGGTTCGTTGCCGCTGTTCATATCTGTGTTAACTTTTGTTCTGAAACCGTCATCATTAGCTGACATAGTGTCATTTACGATTTTTACATTAGGGTTTTTTGTTGTGAACTCATCCAGTGCAGCTTGGAAGCTTTCACGAGCTGCGTCAGTACCGCCGAATGTTGAGAATACGCGAAGAGTGATGTTCTTTTTTGGAGTTTCGGTTTCTTTTGGAGCATCAGTTGCTTTTGGACTTTCGCTTGGTGCAGTACCACTGTTTTTGCCACCGTTGTTACCACAAGCTGCTAAAAACATGGTGAGTACTAACATCACACTCATAAGAACTAACGAAGATCTTTTCACTTTGTAAATCCCCCTTAAAATTGTTTTTTGAAACATGTTTGCTTTGTTGCCTACACAAATCTTATGACATACACAAAGAAGCGTCAGGGGGTTCATTCGTCTAAATAAGGGAGAATATCCTAGGATAGAAACAATCGATTTTTTACCCTTGTTACAAAATAACTCTCTATTTCATTTTATTTAAAGGCAATTTTGTTTTGGTTTTATGGTTTGCCGCAGCGAATAATGTTCGAAAGCGCTGTGTTTATTTGGGGAAATGGGGAGGGACATTCTATTTACCAAAGAAAATAAGAAGTATACAGTAATCGCAGATGTGGTTCCTAAATAATCAAATATTCTCCCTTGTCAATTTTATTGTTTTGTATATATAGAGTTTGAATTGAACCAGATTAAAGAAAGTAAATTGAAAACAAAAAAATGAACCACCCCTAGTACGGAGTGGTTTTGTGTTTGAATATCTATTTTATTCACGTTTATTGGCATATTCGACTTAAGGGTGTAGCTGTTTTTCTGAAATAAATTGCATACACCTGTTAACGGACTTATCCATGTAATCGACAATTTGGATGCAATCATCATTGAATAATTCCAATGGCTCCAGGGCAACTTTTTCATCGTATGAGAAATCTTTTTCCATCCATTCAAGCAAAGCTGGTAAGTATAATTGGAAGTTTGCTTCCGTAATTTTTATTGGATCAGGCAAGTTGAGTTGATTATACTCTAGAGAGTATAGGCTTATCRGTCTTCCATTTAATCGCCAGAAATCCCTATAGCTTATCTGTAAGGTATCCTTTTTTTCCTCAATGGACATATGTTTTATAAAATTAAAATAAAATTCTGACCATACTACATCAGAGATTAAATGACACAAATACCCTAAATAGAAGGGTTCAACTAATAATGGTTTATAGTTATTGTAAAAGCTCAAATAATTGATATGACCTTTTCCATTTTCATCCCGATCTACGAAATGAGTGATGTCTTTTGGCCTATAAGCATCCATATAGGGGTGTATATCCGGTGCGATACCACCAAGGACAAATTCCCTTTCATCAGATAGACCAAGTCGTTTACTTATAATGGATGAAATGCAGTAATGCATAACTCTTGAACCCAATGTATTTCCCCCTTTTCCATATATTTTCTATCCATTAATACTTAAAGATCGAAGAGTGTTACGACAGCACTTCCCACCTTGCCCACATTTCTTGTGGATTTAACTCGTAAATTTGATTTTCCCTAAACATAAACTGATGCATAATAAATTCTCTTCGGATCGTTGCGAAATCTTCATGAAACCCTTTAATAAAGTCATTGATTTCCTTTTCGCTATATTTCCGTCCCATTTCCAGCTGTGAGATTTGGTGTTCCAAAACAATAAGTTTTTTCTTCAGTTGAACGGGCAAGCTTTTTAATTTTCCATCGGGGGTAATAAAGTTTCTAATAACGGAATCCTTTATGYGCTTATGATCTTCATGCAAAATATCCGTACCTCCTTTGGAATTAGCATTTTTGTAAATTAATTTTTCTGTAGCGGTGGCGTTATCTTTAATGAAGTAATGATTTAATGAGAAAAAAATTGTATTTTTATCTCGGCGCTCGTTAATTAGGCTGGCTTCTCTTAATTTCGCAGCATGATGAGTTATTGTTGCAGGTGTAAGACTAAGCTTTTCCGCCAAAACTTGACCGTTGAGCTCTCCATCAGCAAGCAGAATTAATATCTTTATTCTTGTAGGGTCTGCAAGTGCCTTATGATAGCTGACTACCTTATTTAATTGCATGTGTCGCAATTTACCTCCTGTCGACTAATTTGATGATTATCTAATTAGATAGTCGTTAAATTAGATATTAGTATATTAGAGATAAATTGTCAATTAATAAAAAAAAACCGATCTAAGCTGGAAAGAACGAATGTGAAATGGCTACCATCTTTCCTATATTTTATCGAAGTGTCACAAAATGAATAGGTTGTTTGTCTAATAGGTATAAGACATTGAGGAGGAGAATGAAAATGAGCCTTAGATTCAACTATCGAACAGCTAATAAACCGGCATTTCAAGCTATGCTGGCATTCGATAAATATGCAAGCAATAGTAGTGTGGATAAAGTATTGTTCGAGTTGGTGAAAATTCGTGTTTCCCAAATTAACGGTTGCTCATATTGTATCGATTCACATGCAAAAGATTTGATGAAGATGGGCGACCATACGGATCGAATCCTACTGCTGAGTGTATGGCGGGAAGTTCCACTATTCACGGATAAGGAAAAAGCCGTACTGGAGCTCGCAGAATGTGTGACCAATATATCGAATGCCGGCGTACCGCTGTCGGTATACGAGAAAGTCAGGGAGCATGTAGAAGAAATCGAATATGTAGACTTAATTATAGCCATTAATGTAATTAACAGTTGGAATCGGATTGCAATCTCTACCGGGATGTTTCCTGGATGTTTTAAGTGATAAAATGGAGATTAAGGTACTAGAAAGCGTCTTTTTGGAGCCATCTTGGCTCCTTTTTGGCATTGCAGCAGGAATAACCAAGTAGAGAGCAGGTGGCGCGTTGAAAAATTCAATTTTTGAGGGTGACTTTCATGCTCCTGAACATTCCGATTTAGACGAACTTTATCGGAGGTATAAAACATTTGCATTTTCTATTGCTTATCGAATGCTCGGCATCGTATCGGATGCAGAAGATGCGGTTCAAGATTGTTTTACAGAGATTCAAAAGAAGGACCTGAAAGAAATTAAAAATATAAAAGCCTATTTATCCAAAATGATGACGAACCGCTGCTTAAATATGTTGCAATCAGCACAAAAGAAAAAAGAAGTATACATCGGAGAATGGTTACCCGAACCAGTGATTAAACAATATGACTTGCCTGATGAGACTGTGGAACGTAAAGAAACTCTATCTTATGCTTGTTTGGTCATGCTTGAACGTCTCACACCGACGGAAAGAGCCGTTTTTTTGCTAAGGGAAGTATTTGATTTTGATTATGATACAATCTCAGATTTTTTGGGTAAGTCAGGGACGAATTGTCGGAAAATATTTAGTCGTGCGAAACGGAGTATGCTTGCCGACTATACTGCAACTATAGCCTCGATGTCTGTAAGGAAAATGCTCGTGGAGAGGTTTGTTTCTGCCTTCGATAATTATGATATAGAGAAGATGCTGGAGTTACTGGCTGATGATGCTGTACTTATCACTGATGGTGGAGGTAAAGTACGTGCAGCTATTAATCCTATTGTGAGCCAGAAGCGTGTTCTGGCCTTGCTAACATCACCCCGGGCTTTTCAAACAATTCGTGAATGGGATACTTCGATTGTGGAAATTAATAATGAGATTAATATCGTTTATACTTATCAAGGTAAAGTGAGAGGTGTAGCATGTTTTGAATTGTCGCTTGAAAGGGATCGTTTTCAAAACCTGTATATCTTATTAAATCCTGATAAATTAGATCATATTGATTTCAACCTTGTTCAAGCGTTAAGAATGCAATAACTGAAGACCTTTCTCATTTATAAAGTCTAGGATAAGGCTCCAAGTTGACAATGTTTGGTTAATACACTAAATTGAATATAAATACGTTATTATGTATAAATATTCAATAGAGGTGAGTTAATGAAACATTTATTATCTTTGAAGGAATTCGATAAGGAAACTCTTCTCTTCATTATCAAGAAGGGAATTGAGATTAAAAAGAACCCGCACGACTTTTATCAAGCAAGTGAGAGAAAGGGTCTCTTCATGCTTTTTCAGAAAACATCTACTAGAACAAACTTATCCTTTCAGTCTGCTATTAATCAAATGGGCGGTTACTCTGTTATGATGGATTGGGACTCTAGCAATTTCAGTATTTCACCGATTCAATATGAAGCGCGTTATGCGTCCAGAAACTGTGATGTTATAATGGCAAGGCTAAAATCGCATTCTGATCTACTAGAATTAGCTGCATACTCCGAGGTTCCAGTTATAAATGGATGTTGTGAGAAATATCATCCCTGCCAAGCACTGGCAGACCTAATGACTATATATGAAGTAGCAGAATCATTCTTTGGCGTAACCGTTACTTACGTAGGGATTCATAACAATGTAGCAAATTCATTAATTGCAGGGTGTATCACGTTAGGTATAAAGCTATTGTTAGTGACACCTATAATCAATTCTCCATCATGGGATGAACAACTTATGCAGGCAGCCTTCCAAAGTGGATATGTGGAAAACTTAAATAGCCTATCTGAGGCTGTTTCAAGATCGGATTTTGTTTATACGGATACCTGGGTCGATATGGAGTTTTTCCACGAGAGTCATTATCAAGATGAAAAGAATCGAAGAATAGAGAAGATGCTGCCTTTTCAGTTGAATAGAAAAATCCTCGAAGGACACTCTCCCTATATCATGCACGATATGCCTATCCATCCTGGATTTGAAATAGAGGAAGAGTTAGTCGAGTCAGAGCGGTCCATTATCTACCAACAAGCAGAAAATAGGATGCATGTTCAAAAGTCTTTGCTGCTTTATTTGCTAAATCAGTGAAAAAGGGGAATAAGTCAATGATTGTCTATAACAAACTAATACGAGATAAAATTCCACAGATAATAGAGGCGACAGGTAAAAAAGCTAAGGTTCGTATACTGGAAGAAGAAGAATATATGGAAATGCTTACTAATAAACTTCAAGAGGAGCTAGATGAATATAATGTAGCTAACGGTGAGGAACAAATTGCAGAATTAGCTGATTTAGTGGAAGTTGTTTATGCGATACTAAATAATCGGAACATCAGTATAGCAGAATTTGAAAAAATCAGACTATCAAAGAAAGAAGAACGAGGTGKTTTTGAAGAAAGGTTGTTGTTAAATAGAGTAGAGTAATGAAGTAGAATGGAATGTTGTATTTATTGTATGAAATAAACCTCCTCAGCATAAATATGTTAAGAGGAGCGTGAAAAAAGTGGACGATAAAGTAAAACGATTTTATAAAATGAAGCAAAAGCAGAAAGAGATCGAACAAGAGCTTTCAGAATTGAGAAATGAGATCATTAACCAT
>NZ_JBFUHJ010000092.1:0-17314 GCF_056402455.1 Paenibacillus sp. P4_A7
GTATAATGTAGTCCACTCAAAATAAAATCAGTAAGATCCTCGATCATAATTTCGACCTCCGGCAGGCCATCCTCAAGAAGAGGGGTCCAATATTCGGCTTGCCGGGAAAATAACAAGGTGCCTACGACAGACATTAACGTTCGATCCAAGGATCGAAAATGAAACAGATTCTGTTCTCGCCCTTGCTCTAACCAATGACGCAGCAATTTCCACATCGGCATGACATGATCGCTTATGATTTGAGTTCGTGACGTATTCATTATAATTTCTTGTTGAATAATTCGAATAAGCTCATAATCACGATAACGAAACATGGTCACCTGCTGARTGAGCAGCTCAACGCCCTTTACCGGCTCTAATGCAGCATCCACGCTAGCAAGCTCATCATTAGGGAAAAAGTTCTCAAACAATGCGCCAAACATATTTTCCTTACCGCCAAAATAATACGATACTAGCGCGATATTAGCGCCAGCCTCTTCGCATATTTGACGAATAGTCGTTTTTTCAAATCCATATTGGGCGAACAGCTTCTTGGCCGCTAATAAGATTTTTAGCTTTATATCCGCATTCGTATCAGCTACTGTCATGCTGTTCCTCTTACTGTTGCAGGCTGCTTAGACGCTTGCCTTTTTAACGTAACAGCTAGTGCACTTACAGCAATTGCAACTATAGCAATTATAGATAATGCCAATACGTCGCTACCAACTCCTGGGCCTCCAAACAATACATTCATACTACCCTCAACCGCGTATGTTGCTGGAAGCATGTCGCCCAGCTTAATGTAGAAAGCGGATAGCAGCTCACGCGGTACAATAGCCCCTGAAGAAACGAGCTGTGCCGAGAGCACGATAATGTTAAATAACATGCCGGCCATACCGAACAGATAAAGAAACATTTGTGATACGAACATGAACGTAAGCAAGAATAGCAATTGGAATAACCATAACTTCAGGAAACCTTGTTCCATTTGCCCTCCAAACGCTGCCAGCATCGAAGATCCCACTAAAGATACGAAAAAAGCTGCAACTACGTTTAGAATACTTCTAGAAGCAAATCGTCCCCATCTGCAGACACTATGACTTACCGCCATCGAAGATTGTTCAAAATTCATACCCATAATCATTGCACCCACATAAGCAGCAAGAACCATCATCATTGGCACCATTTGATTATTCATGCCTTGCACCACATTTGTGGATTGAATATCAGCCGTTACGCGCTGCGATAATCCCTGTGCCATTGGAGTAGCCTGCTCAGCAGCTAGGTTCATTCCGCTAAGGACTGTTTGAATACCACCGGCAACGGCTTGCTTATTAACCTCAGTTGTAATTTGTGCTGCTGCACCGCTCATAATACTCTTAATCAGTGCAGGGTTAGACTCATTTATAAAATATTGTATGGCTGCTTGCCCATCAGCAGTCGTTGCCTTTTGGGAAAAATCCGCCGGTACATAAACGACCATTTGCAGCTCCCGATCATTTAACTGCTGCTTTGCCGCTTCAATCTGATCTATCTGTGTCATATCGAATGGCAAATTCTTCACAAGATTGCCCGCAATCTGTTGTCCCATTTGCTGATCTTCATTGACAACAGCTATTCGCAGCTTATCTACGTGATCGGTAACTCCGTTATAGCCAGTCATCCAAATAACTGAAAATATAACTTGGAACATTAATGCTGTAATAATTCCGACCCAAGTAGTTGGGCGCTTCATAAAAGCTTGTAAGGCGTGTTTCATCAATACCACTCCACTCTCTCTAATAAAACAAACGTTTTAAACAACTGTTTAAATGATAAGAGATTATGGTTCGTTTTGTCAATAAAAAAAAGAAGAGAATTTCTTCTCTCCTTCCACATATCTGATCTTCTATGCTTTCTCTTCCGATTCGCCAAACTCTTCTTCCCATTTGGCATCAGCCGCAAGCTGCTTTTTGTACACTGTCCCGGATAAGAACACACTAACCTCGTACAAACAAATTAATGGTATGGCCACTAAAATATCAGATATAAAATCTGGCGGCGTAATCATTACTCCTATAACTATCAGGATGAAATAGGAAAGTCTTCTCATTTTGCGAAGCCTCTTTGGATTCAGCAGTCGAATTGCCGTTAGAAACATGATGACAAGCGGTAGCTCGAACAATAAAGAAATCGGTATTAATAAGTTGAACATAAACGCGAAATATTGCGCAATGCCATACGTTTCTTCCAAGTTTAAATGTGCGGAAACCGATCTTGTGAAGCCAAAAGCGAGCGGAAAAACGACAAAATAGGAAAACGACAAGCCTATTAAAAACATAATCAGCGCAAAAGGTACATACTTCAACGTCGAACGCTGTTCATTTTTACGTAAAGCCGGCTTAACGAATGCCCATAGCTGGTACGCAATAACAGGCAGCGCTATTATCAATGCAATGACAAAAGCAAACTTCATATACATGCCGATACCGTCCCACAGTGAGAACGTATGTAACGAAACCGTGTTTGCAGGCTTTTGACTCATTAGAAAGTTATACACCGGTTCTGCAAATATAAGACCTACAACGAGGCCAGCCGTAACGACGATTAAAACATAGATGAGTCTCTTACGCAGCTCACCGAGGTGCTCTAGAAGCGGCATCAGCCCTTCTTCGCGAAGCAATCCTCTCCTTGACTGCTGCTCGGACTTATTGCTTGACTCCGAACCCAATAGCATTTACCTCCTTCGCCTAACGCTCCCAACCTTTTCTTCAAGAAAAAAGCGGGCCCGATCAGTCCGGAAGCCGCTTATTGTCCGTATCATTTTTTTCTAAACGACTCACTTCAACACGGTTGGAATCCTTGTCCTTGCGGTCGTCATCGTCCATCATTTCTCTTGCTCCTGATTTAAACTCACGAAGCGTCCGTCCGAAAGCACGTCCCAATTCCGGCAATTTATTAGGTCCGAATAGCAGCAAAGCAACGAGTACAAGCAAGATAATGCCTGTTGCACCTATACCTGGCATTTGAATAACCTCCTTCTTTTTTACGAAGTAAACCTCACTTCGTCCATTAAATCTAACAACTATTTAAACCACCATACCCCATACTTACAATATCTTCACGAGCAATTCTATCTCCCGCCAAAATACGAGGAAGAAGGACATCGAAAGACGTATACGGATCATGCATGACGCAGCCCGGTAAACCTAAAATCGGTATTTCATTCAAATAAGCCATCATAAGCATAGAGCCTGGCAGCATGGGTGTTCCGTAGCTTATAATTTCCGCTCCTGAAGCCTTAATTGCTCCCGGCGAACGATCATCTGGATCAACGGACATTCCGCCAGTCACAAGTATCATATCATAACCTTGAGCTTGCAAATAGTGTATTTCCTTGACAATTGTTTGTCGATCATCAGGAGCGAATCGTTGCTCGGCAACCTCTGAGCCTAACGCTTCAAGCTTGCTTTTAACAGCAGGCCCGAATTTATCTTCGATTCGACCACTGAAAACTTCTCCGCCGGTTGTCAGCAATCCAACTCGCAATTTATTAAACGCTCGGACACGAAGTGGAGCAGCCCCATCATTTGCAAGCCGGTACTCCGCGGCAAGCCGCTCTACCTCTTCTACCTTTTTTCTCGACACAACAAGCGGTATTGCTCTCGTTGCCGCAATTGGTTGATTCGGCTTGACTACCGTATTCGTCTTTACTGTGGCGAGTGCAATTTCTCCAAGCTCATTTATAGCTGCCACAATGTCAAAATCTATTACTGCCAATCCAAGTAGCGAAGATTTAATACTAACCTTGCCCTCATGCGTCTCTGAAAGAAACAATTGCTCACCATAGAGCGCTTCAGCCATACGGGTAGCCGCATCGTCCTCATGCAGCTCGTCATCGCCTAGCTCCAAAATAAATATATGCTCTTTCCCGATATCAAGAAGGCTTGGAATATCAGCTTCCGTGACTATATGGCCTCTTTTGAACAATCGGCCCTTGAATTGCCCAGGAATAATCCGAGTCAAATCATGCGCAAGCCGCATGCCAATCGCATCATAAACAGAAATTTCCTTTAAAACAGTCGAACCCTGCTGTATGATTCCCTCTTCTTGATGATTATTCGCAGTACTCATCCGTTATGTTCTCCTAGTTGTCCTGATAAAATGCCAAGTGCATGCGGAAGTTGATCCATAATGGCCATCAAGCTCTCATGTACTCCCTTTGGGCTTCCCGGCAGGTTTACAATTAATGAGCTGCCTCTAATACCGCATACCCCGCGCGAGAGCATTGCTCTTCTCGTCTTCAGCAGTGCGCCCATCCGCATAGCTTCTGCTAGTCCAGGCACGGAACGATCAATGACCTTAATGGTCGCCTCTGGTGTAATATCACGGGCAGCAAGGCCTGTACCACCTGTTGTAAGTACAAGATCCGCATGAAAATAATCAGTCATTTCGATAAGCGCGGCCATAATCTCGTCCTGCTCATCCGGTACAATCCTATAGTCTACAATTTCTCCGCCTAGCTCTTCCTCAATTAACTCTCGAATAACCTGCGCGCTAGTATCCTCACGTTCCCCACGCGAGCCTTTGTCGCTTGCAGTAAGTATGGCTACCTTCCACCTCATGTTCCATTCCTCCCATCCCAAGTCCGATCATGGGTTTGACGAGATTAGATAATCGCCGCTTTTCCCACCGCTTTTGGATACAAGCTGCGTCGGTCCGATTATCATATCTTTTTGTAACGCTTTACACATGTCATATACCGTTAGTGCCGCAGCTGATACAGCGGTCAGCGCTTCCATCTCAACGCCTGTTTTGCCTGTTGTCTTCACAGTTCCTTGTATGTAAAGCTCATCTGTTCCATTATCACTGAAGATCACATTAATGCCTGTGAGCGGAAGTGGATGACACATTGGAATCCACTCAGATGTTTTCTTGGCAGCCATAATTGCCGCAACCTGTGCAACCGCAAGCACATCACCCTTGCCAACCTTGCCAGCTTTAATTTGGGTTAATGTTTCAGGGTTCATCTTCACCATCGTTTGAGCGACTGCTATACGCGAAGTGACTTCCTTATCAGTGACGTCTACCATACGCGCTCGACCCTGCTCATTAAAATGTGTTAGTTCCAATTAAATCGCCCCATACTTTGTATATATTTGTTACTTTTTTAAATCATATAAACGCCTTGCTCTGTTAATATTCCGTCTAGCGGTAAATCATGATCTTCCATTGGCACCTTGTCTATGACCTGTTCTTCGAAAGCCGTGCCGATCCATAAGGTCCTAAGCGAAGGATCAGTATCTGAACGTTCAAGAAGAGTTGTCGCAAAGCGATCATAATATCCGGCACCATAACCAAGCCTTCCGCCGTTTTTGTCGAAAGCCAATCCTGGAACAAACACAATTTCAGGTACAAGTTCTATGTTAATTGTCGGTGTTAAAAGAGGATTGGGCTCCATGATTCCATACGTGCCTGGTATAAGTTCGTCCCAGCTTCGCAATAAATGGAGAGTCATCGAACGATCATCATAGACGCAACGAGGAACGATTACATCCCTGCTTGTTTGCCAACCCCATTCAATAAGCGCCGACAGATCAAGTTCACTTCGAAAAGGTATGTATACCATAAAGGTTTTAATGGATAAATTGTCCAACAAAACCTTTGCTTTTTCGCAAGCAGCTTCTGACTTAAGCTTACGTTCTTCAGTAGATAAGCTGTTCCTTTTCTGAGCCATCTGCTTTCGCACATCTGCTTTATCTATGGATTGATTTCTTTCAATCAAGGGCAGTCACCTTTTCTGCTTCCCATCAGTTTCTTTCATTAATTGTAGTTTACCACTCTTATACAACTTTCGCCAATACAGACCCTCGTTTATGGTACACTAGAGTGGAATGGAAGCAACGAATAGGTTGCAATTATTTGGTGGAGGTTTCTAAATGCTGCTGCAGGTTTCTAACATTACAAAAAGCTACGGCGTAAATGTCGTATTATCCCATATCTCAATTCAAGTGCAGGAACGGGAACGAATTGGTCTCGTCGGTGTAAATGGTGCCGGCAAATCAACCTTATTAAAAATTATTGCGGGAGAGATGTCCGCAGATTCTGGAGATATCCATAAAGCAAAAGAAACAAAAATTGGCTATTTAGCACAAAACAGCGGCTTAAACTCCGATCGAACGATTCATGCGGAAATGCTTGCTGTATTTTCCCATTTACTTGAAGCTGAACAAGAGTTGCGAGAGCTGGAAGTTAAAATAGCCGATCCCAAGCTTTATGACGATGCCAAAAGATACGCAGACACGCTAGAGCGTTATTCCAAAAGATCTGATTGGTTTAAAGATCAAGGCGGCTTTGAGATCAATACACGCATTAATAGCGTGCTCCACGGAATGGGCTTCGGACAGTTTCCTGCCGATACAGCTATTTCGACACTCAGCGGTGGTCAGAAAACACGGCTAGCTCTAGCCCGCATTCTACTGCAAGCTCCAGATCTGCTTATGCTGGATGAGCCGACCAACTACTTGGATATCGAAACACTTACTTGGCTTGAATCCTATTTGCGCGGATATTCCGGTGCTATTCTCGTTGTATCCCATGACCGCTATTTTCTAGATGCTCTAGCTCAATCCATCATCGAAATTGAACGCAATTCCTCCAAGCGCTATACCGGCAATTATAGCCGCTATATGGAGCTTAAAGCTGCAGAATACGAAATTAATATTAATAAATTCGAGAAGCAGCAGGATGAAATTTCTCGTATGGAGCAATTTGTACAGCGTAATCTCGTACGTGCTTCCACGACCAAGCGAGCTCAAAGCAGACGTAAAGCTTTAGACAAAATGGATCGCTTGGACAAGCCTATGGGTGACATGAAGAAAGCTCATTTCACTTTTGAGATAGAGCGCCCTACAGGCAAAGACGTGCTAGCAGTCAACGATGTATCCGTTACTTTTCCTAATCACGAACAGCCAATATTTCGTAACGTTTCCTTTCAGCTTACTCGTGGTGAGACTGTCGCTTTAATTGGCCCTAACGGAATAGGAAAATCAACCTTGCTAAAAGCAATTGTCGGTCAGAATGAACCAACCACCGGAACGATCCGTTTTGGAACCCATGTGAAGATTGGTTACTACGACCAAGAACAAACTCGACTTAATGGTCAAAATACTGTTCTTGAGGAAGTATGGGGAAACTATTCCCATATGGAAGAAGCCCGAATTCGTACGGTTCTTGGCAATTTCTTATTCAGTGGTGAAGATGTACTAAAGCGTGTCTCTTCACTTAGTGGTGGCGAGAAAGCTCGAGTTTCACTTGCTAAGCTGATGCTAGCACAAGCAAATGTATTGATTTTGGATGAGCCTACCAACCATCTCGACTTATTTAGTAAAGAAGTATTGGAATCTGCTTTGCTTGATTATGAAGGCACACTTCTCTTCATTTCCCATGACCGCTACTTCTTAAATAAGATGGCTGAGCGTATTGTCGAACTCAAACCGGAGGGAACCGATCATTTCCTAGGAAATTATGACGAAATGATGGAGAAAAAAAGTGAGATCGAGGAGACTCGACTTGAAACATTGTCTAAACAAGCGGCTGCCAGTTCAAAATCAGCCTCCGCCTCTGACAAGTCGCCAGCTAGCTCCTATGAAGCAGATAAACAAGCGAAACGTGATGAACGAGCTCGGCAGCGAAAGCTAGAGCAATTAGAACAGGAAATTGCGAGTTTAGAAGATGAAATCACTAAGCTTGAAGAACAACTTACTGATCCCGCTATTTTCAATGACTATATACGAATTCAAGAAATACAAACCGAAATTGAAAAGCGTAAAACCTCCCTTGCAACCTCCTACGAGGATTGGGAGCAATACATGTAGTTCCAACAGCTTTCCGAATTATAAGCTTAACTAGACAACAATATAATTAGTTTATACACAAAGGCAGTTCAAGGATAACCCTGAGCTGCCTTTTCCTATCCTTCATATAAGAGGCTAATATTGCTCTAAACTAATAAGTCCTAATCGTTGTGCTTCTTTAATTGCTTCAGAACGTGATCTTACATTCAACTTATCAAATATACGTGATAATTGATATTCGACGTTGCGTTGACTCACATGCAGCATAACGGCAAGATCCTTATTGCTGATACCTGTTGCCACCTCATGTAAAATAGTTTGCTCTTTTTCATTTATCGAAACATCCTCAATCGACAATTCTGAACGTCCTATTGTTACTTCATGCCTTCTAAGCTGCTTAAGTAAAGAGATAGGAATAACCGCGTCTCCTCGCATGGCACTTCGTAATGCATTATGCAGTTGTTCTCTCGATACTGTCTTGGAAATAAATCCAGATACACCAGACTCAATAAGCAAATTAAAATGCGAGCCGATTTCATAACCAGAATAAATGATTACCTTGCGCTCAGGCTCTTGGTGAATTAACCGTTTAGTTAACTCTAATCCACTGATGCCAGGCATATTTAAATCACATAATATGAGATCAAATTGCTTATGTTGTACAATCTCAAGTGCTTCAACTGCGGATAAAACAACCGAAACTTCCATCTCGGAATCCTGTTCAATCATGATCTTTGTCCCTTCTCCAATAGAAGGATGATCATCAACTAATAAGATACGAATCACGCGATATACCCCTTTCAGATCGGCCGGTTGTCATCATTTCTGGCAACAAAATAACAATCTCAAGACCGCTACCGCGTTGAGAATAAAATGAAATGTCTCCTTCTAGACCCGTTACCCGCTCTTTTACACCGGATAGGCCCATATGATCAAACGACTCATTCATTTCTTTAACATCCATACCAATACCATCATCTTGGTAACGGAAATAGATCGTCCCTTTGCGAAGCTCTAACTCAAGCGTTATTAGTTTAGCTTGCGAATGCTTATCTGCATTTCTTAGAAGCTCTTGCACGATTCTATATATAGCCGTAATTTGTTCTTCATTAAGTGGTCGGTGAAAAGCTCCCGCGCGAAAATGAACTGCAAAATTCACACGCATTTGCGTATGTTCAATAATAGATTCGACAGCCTCTACCACACCCATCTCTTTCAATAACGGTGGGCGAAGCTCGTTGCATGTTTCCCGAATTTGGTGGATAACATCAAGCAAGCCTTCTTTTACTTCTTCTAACTCGACCCCAAGCTTTTGGGTCATTGGATGATCCATCGTAATGGCTTCCAGTTTACGATACCATATAAGCTGATCCTGCAGCGCTGAGTCATGCAAATCTGCCGCAAGGTTTCTTCGCTCATTTTCTGATAGACAGAAAAGCAAACGAAGTACCCATGGAGAGGTGGTGTGCTCTTTACGAACCTCCGATTCGAAGTCTTCGATTAATCCTTCGATTAAGTATAGATTCTCAAATACGATACTGGCATAATTGGACATCGTCTTAAGCCAACGGAGCTCATCCGAGTTAAAACGTGTATGATTCGTCTTCATACCAATCCACAAAATATGATACCTCGAACGCTGTCTTCCGATTACAAGCCCTAATCCATATGGCAAATCGATCATTTCGCCTAATTTCAGCGAACTCACAGTTCCGAGCAGAAATTCACCGGTGATAAGCTCCTCTGAGCCCTCACCCATTGGAAACACGATATTCTCAGCTTGATCAACAAGTAAAAAGGTTATTCGATTAACAGGGAGAAGCTCGCTTATTTCTTGCCTAAGCACGGCTTCTAAATCAGCTTGCTTCATAACCCGGGCTATTTTACGAGAAAACCGATCTAGACTATCCTGATAGCTGTACATCGCTTTGAATAGCTTTGGTCGAAACTTATGATCAATTTGCTCTTTAGCATACAAAAACAGAGTCATTCCAATATAAACGACAATAAATATAATTATCCATCTATTCCACGGAGGCATGTAATTTGTATTGCTTACTATAAACAAGAAGCATGTTGCCAAAGCTAGTGATGGAAAAAGAGCAAGCAATGTGTAATATTTAAACCTTGTTAGGATGAAGTCAATGTCAAATAGCTGGTTAGAAGTCAATAAATAAAAATAAATAATCGGAAGGGCAAATAGAAAGAGCGCTGTAAATGCTGCGGGTAATATTTGACCTCCTCCAACTAATAACGGAAGCAGGTTCATTGTCGTAAAGGGAGTAAAAGCTACGAGATGCGCTGACAGCATAATTTTAAATAATGAGTTCAGCTTTGAACTGCGATAATACAAATACTTCTTCACTAACTGTATAATCACAATAAAATTACCTATTAAAAGCGTACCGAAATAGAGCATTTTCACATAAAAAAATACTTCGACACTCATAAAATCTGTCCAAACGTAAACTAGACAAGCTCCAGATATAGAAACAAAAATAAAAGCCAATAATGATAGTTGTTTTTTTTCAATAAAAGCTACATTAAACCGGAATAAATACTTATTCATGAACATCATAAACAGCAGTGATATATTCGGTAAAATTAAATAAATAATAGAAATACCGATACGATCGCTTCTATAGGAAGCTGCTGAGGAATAGTAGCTTAATCCAATCGCAACAAAAAACAGCATAAGCATAAGCGCTGCTGCATCGTTTTTACGTTTGAGATAAAGAAATATAGATAAAGCAGAAAATATTACAAATGAAATGAGCGGTATGTATAACTGGATAAGCATTTCCCAACCTGTGTGGTCCCCTGACCAGCCACCCATGAAGGTGATACGTTCTTCTATACCATCAAGATGCATGACTACTACTGAATTTGCCATTTCAATCGAGTTAAATTTAATCGCATTCTCGTATTGACCTGCTGGCTTGCCGTTAACCATCACTATTCTATCGCCAGGACGAATACCTTTTATAACAGCTTGTCCAGCAGGCTCAACTAGCTTTACGACATATTCTCCGTTATCTGTATGTAAGATCTCTGCCCCAATGAATGGTTCACGTACAATTGTAATCGTAAGATACGTGAGTAACGTCAATAAAACTATCAGGAAGAGAAGAAGTAGAGTTCGATTTCTGTTGTTGGTCTCCAAAGTATACTCCTCCAAGTCCTATACGAAAATGATTAATGTATTACACCCAAAATGAAAGACGATAGTTTTCTTTTTTATCACTTTTATCCTTCAATTCACCAAGAAGAGCCTTGTGTTCAGCTACAGAAACACCCGCTAACTGCATTTGGCCACCCATTACCATTGACATCTTTTCCGTACTGCTTGCTAACTGACGAATCGCTTCTTTTAACATTTTAACTCCTCCGCTTCTCTACCAAATTTTAGTTGCAACTAATACTTTTCTACTATAACAGGAAATGATATGACAGAAAACGCAAAAGTGATTCGTATTTACCGAAAGACCCTTTGCGTGGTTTGTTTTTATACATTTTCTTGTGTGATTACCTGTAAAAACAAGTCTCTCCAAGGACTTACTTCCTGCATAGTATCCAGTAATTCGACAAATCGATTATAGTGCATGCGACTCATGACAGATCCATATAAAAGCACTCCAGATCGCTCGCACGCTTCCTCAAACCGCTCACGATTAGACATAATTTCCTCAACTGATAAACGCTCCTCGAAGTAATCAACGATCCATCTATCCTCGTCAGCAACAAACTCAACTAAAAAAAGTGTAAGTAACGTACGCTTACGTTGCAAGAAATCACTTTTATCATCCCAACGCAGCAAATCTCGCAAATCATTTCGTATTTGCGCCGCAATCCCTATTTCAATCGCATATTCCGCAACGATGGCATGCTTCGAATGACCAGCAAGAATAACACCAGTCATGCATGCAAAAACCATCAAAGCTGCCGACTTTTGTTTTACCATATCTATGTATGACTGTTCGTCCGTAATTTCGTTCATGATATCAATCATTTGACCATTCGCTGCCTGAAGAAGCTGTTCATTCATCATTGCAGTCAACGCAACCCTTGTCTCGCTGTCGTCCGCACAATCTAGCATTGCCTGCTGTGACAAGGTCAGAAGTGAAGATGCAACATGAATAGCTACCGGCAGCGGTACTTGCATCCAAGCTTTTGACGGAGAGTCCTGATCCTGAAGATCATCCAATATATCTGATGCCAAAATAAACAGCTCTACCGCTGCAGCTGCTTGGTAGACATTCCCCTTGTTACCGCCAAACATATGATAATGAATAACCGTCAATTGGCTAAACTTTATCGACTCACTTAGCTTTTCCTCAATAAATAAATGTGCAAATTTCGCGAGATGCCCAGCAGTAAACCATCGCTTTGCCTGCTCTCTCATTTGCTCCGCAATTAGCGGTACAAATTCGTTCACAATAAATCCTCCGTATGTTTAACATCATTCTATTATACTATTAATTTAATTATGGAAACATACGTTGAAACAAATTACCAAACCATTTGAAAGTTAGTATGCCGTTACAGTCGTTATTCCGTTTGCGCTTTTTCTCTTCTTCACTGGATTCCTCACCACTACCCCCTTCTTGCATTTGATTAATTAGAAGTCCAATCATCTCCATTCTCTTCTCCAGTACTTTTCTGCGCTCGACTGACGGACTTTTGATGTGATCGCTGTGATCCATTTTCAAAAAAGCCCTCCTTGAAGTTTACATAAACAGTGTGTATGTGGCTGTATAAACGACTTTCTTATACGACGCTAACACTCCCCTTCATATCAACCGCATAATACATATAGACAGCTTCCATCGTCAATCCGCCTCCTGGCAGCTGTCTAATTAGAGAGGATGGATTGTTGCACGCCATCATTTCACCATTACGTAGGATACATACACGATCACAATTCCGTTGGATTTCTTCCATATCATGTGAAGCTATTACAATTGTTTTACCTTGTCGCTTCAGCTCCAGCAGCAATGCCCAGTAATCCTTCTTCGCTTGTGGATCTAAACCGGTCGTTGGCTCGTCCAAAAAGATAATCTGCGGGTTATTCACAATCGCAATGGCAAGGGCTGTACGCTGTCTCCAACCACCTGATAGCCGTTTAACCATTTTATCTGCATAAGGAACTAATCCAAACTGCTCGATAATCTCGTCTATATTATTTTTACTTTTATAAAAAGCTTGAAACAGCTCCAATGCTTCACGAACACTCATTTTGTCGAACAAGGATGTGCTTTGCAGATAAATACCAATTTCTTCCTTCAGCATCTCTGCTTCAAATACAACATCCATACCAAGTATTCGAGTATAACCTCTATCCGGCATACGAAGCCCCATTAATATTTCCAATAGCGTTGTTTTGCCAGCGTGATTCGTCCCGACAATACCAAAAATCTCTCCTTGCTTTACTTGGAACGATACATCCGCTACTGCCTTATTGGCACCATAATACTTGCTGATCGAGCTTACCTGAATGACCGTTTGTTTATCCATTCCGCGGTTAACCTCCATTCACGCCTGAGCGTTGTTTGAGTGTGATGTTGTAAGGTGAGTCTTGTGAAATAAGGGACACGATATATACTAACATAACGTATCCCTTAGCTTTTTTCACCGAAAACATCACTCGTAATTCACGCAAACATTTTGCGCGACCGCAAAACAACCGCAAAACAAATCATAAATAGAGTAATTCAGAAGATATAGGTCTATTTTCGCTATCCCTACTTATACACAGAGATATCCACAACTCTGTATAAATTGTTAGTTAATTCTGTCGATAATAGTCGAGGAAATACGTACTATTTTCGCAGAAATTGTTTAAAAGAATCTAATCATTCACATCAACGCTGCTGTTATCCACGTTATACACATTATCCACAGATTTTATCTGAGAAAAGTATCCCCGTTTCCCCCACAATGTTTAGCTATTGTTAATCCAGTGTTTTCAGGCTTTTCACTTCTTTATCCACAAAACTACACCTATTTGTGGATAACTTTGTGCACAACACAAAATTTTGCAGGAATACAATTCATAGTTTATTGYCGATTCACGAATACCTGTTTGAGCTTTTCTAGGACAAACTGCTTAGTTGAGACCAACCAGCTTCTATCCATTTGCTACTTGATCCGTAAAATGATCTACTACTCGGATTCCCGTAGTCATCACCGCTTGATTACAAGCGGAAACGTATGCCTGTGCAGCTGCTAAAATAATATCCTCGTGAACAGATGTACCACGGAATCGCTTCTTATTGTGCAAAATACTTACAACAGCTTCGCCATGTGCATCTTCACCCGTGGATAACGAGTGCAGCTCCAGATCCTCGAATTCGGCAGCCACTGGAATAGCCTGCTGAATCGCATGGATAACCGCTTCTATCGGCCCAGCACCCATTGCAACATACGATTGCTCTGAGTTGTTCTCATTCTCGCGAATGGTTACCGAGGCGGTACGGGAACGCTGTGTACCCGCATGCACCTGCAGATCAACGAGTACGTATGGATCTGGTTGCGTTTGTGTCAGCTCTCCTGCAATTCGGATCAACTCATCGTCTGTTACGATTTTTTGCTCATCTGCCTTTTCTTTAAAGCGATCATACACATCCTGCAGCTGCTCCTCAGTCATTTCAACGCCATATTCATTCAAACGATGCTTGATTGCATGTCTACCTGAATGCTTGCCAAGAATAATCATGTTTCTGGAAATACCCATCGCCTCTGGGTCCATAATCTCATACGTATTTCGATTTTTTAGCAATCCGTCCTGATGAATGCCTGATTCGTGTTGGAAGGCATTGCGGCCTACGATCGGCTTATTGTATGCAATAGGGAAGTTCATCGAACGACTGACCAAGCGAGACGTTTCGTATATTTCACTTATTTGAATATTCGTTTCCGCATGCAGAACATCCTTACGTGTTTCAATAGCCATAACCAGCTCCTCCAGCGAACAATTGCCAGCACGCTCACCAATGCCATTGACCGTTACTTCTATTTGTGTCGCTCCTGCATTAATCGCTGCCAAGCTATTGGCTACCGCTAAGCCCAGATCATTGTGACAATGAGCGCTGTACCTAACACGATCTCCACCTCTTGCTTCTCTGCGTACCGTGCGGAACAACTCACTCATCTCCTCTGGCATTGCATAACCAAGCGTATCCGGCAAATTAATAATAGTAGCCCCTTCAGCAATAACTGCCTCGACCAGCTGAATGACGAAGTCACGACCAGAACGCGACGCATCCATTGCAGAAAACTCTATCTCATCCACAAATTGCTTGCCATACGCCACCATTTCACGAGCGATTTGTACGACTTGATCGCGTGATTTGCGAAGCTGATGATTTAAATGAATATCAGAGGATGAAATGAACAGATGCAGTCTTCTTTTTGCAGCATCCTGTGTTGCCTTCACCGCTGCGTCTATGTCGACTTTTACAGCTCTAGCGAAGCCTGCGATTTCAACATTTTGCAGCTCTCGTGATATTTGTTGAATAGCACTGAATTCACCTGGACTTGAAATCGCAAAGCCCGGTTCAATAACATCAATACCTAGCTTAGCCAATTGGCGGGCAATAACGATTTTACGCTCTGAATCAATAGATGCTCCCGGTGATTGCTCACCATCCCTTAAAGTCGTATCAAATATTTGAATTTTTTTCATTTCGGTTGTCATATTGTTAACCTCCTAAATTTTTGTGAAGCAAAACTCGCGCAGCCCTATTTTTAGGTACAAAAAAAAGCTCGCCGTCTCCTTGTAAGAGACGACAAGCTTTACGCTGCCGTGGTACCACTCTAATTGGTTGGACCTTTATGCAGAAGCTTGGGCAAAGCTGTCATTAAAATGACAGTCTAAGCTGCTTGCTGCGGATCAAAACCCGCTTAAATGCCCGATTACGGCGGCAACCGTTACGAAGTACGTGCATGTGTCCGAGAGGACAACCTGCTTCCTACGTTCCGCTCCCAGGCGAGATTCAAACTTCAGCTTTGACTGCGTCGCACCACCCCGCAGCTCTCTGCACGATTCCGAAAACCCTACCCACCATAAAATTGGTAAGCAAGCTCCGTAATTCGCTTTGCCAGCTTCTTGTTCTACTGCTCCTGTTCATAGCGTTTCTGCTCTATGTTATTTCTTGCTTTACGGTATTCGTTCAAATACTTCACTTAGAAGACAACAAAAAAAGCCTGTCATCTCTATATCAAGAGACGACAGGCTATTAAGACCCGCGCGGTACCACCCTTGTTGACACCCTAATCGTTCGTTACCGAACTGGAATGCCCACCTTAAACATATGGCCAGCTCCGGATGCTGACTCACATGTACCCGATTACGGAGGTTAACCGTAACAATGTACCCGCATTAGCTTGTGACCATTCTCATGGTCTACTGCTGCTTCCATTGCTCCGCTCCCAGGCGAGTTTCAAGTATCCTTTGACTGCGTTGCACCGACCCGCAGCTCTCTGTATCTCAGCTCTTCTTAAATGATTAACATCTAATGAAAGCTATTGATATTCCCGGACAAACTTTACTATTCCTGTTCTTTGCGTTTGTTTAGTATGAGATTTGAAGTATTGTTGCTTATTATATGCGCTAGTAAATAGTCTGTCAATTCGAATCCGAAAATTTTTAATACAGCTTGTTTCGACTTTTAATTATTTACCGACCAAGCTTCAAGCGACAAGCCAGGATCAGCTTTCATATCCAGATCCGAGAACTGCTTCCGCTTAAGCTTTAATTGAGCTGCGGCACCAATCATTGCCGCGTTATCCGTACAGAGCGTATTCGGCGGAATGAGCAATGGAATGCCATCCTTCTCGCAGCGTTCTGTTAGAGCCGCACGCAAGCCGCGGTTAGCAGCAACTCCGCCGCAGAGCAGCAATTGCTTAGCTCCGAATTGCTTCACTGCACGCAATGCTTTTGTGACGAGAACCTCGGTAACTGACTCCTGAAAACCACGCGCTAGAGCACCCTCGTTCAGCTGCAACCCCTTCATGCGTGTCTGATTAATAACAGCGAGTACCGCCGATTTCAATCCGCTGAAGCTAAAATCATAACTTCCTGCTTCAAGCCATGCTCGCGGCAATACAATGGTTTCTTCCGCTTCGAGAGCCATGCGATCGATATGCGGGCCGCCTGGATATGGCAAATGGAGTGCGCGCGCCACCTTATCGTAAGCCTCTCCTACCGCATCGTCCTTTGTACGGCCAATGATTTGGAATTCGCCCTCGCGTTCCATCAGAACGAGCTCGGTATGTCCACCCGACACGACTAACGCCATGCATGGGTATTCAATATCATGCGTAAGCTCGTTCGCATAAATATGTCCCGCGATATGATGCGTACCGATCAACGGAATCTCTAACGCCATAGCTAAGCTTTTTGCAGCTACAATACCAACGAGCAGTGCGCCTACAAGACCAGGTCCTTGTGTAACTGCTACGGCATCCATATCCTTTAAAGTCAGACCAGACTCCTTAAC
>NZ_JBFUHJ010000093.1:0-17114 GCF_056402455.1 Paenibacillus sp. P4_A7
TAAACCAATTACACCGCCTTCACCGAAATGATTCGGGATCACAAATAGATTGACGGCTAGTGCAAATAAGAGAGCGCCGAAGATGATGGAGACCATGTCTAGTAATCTTTTTTTCATTAAAATGCCTGCTTTCTAAGCTGAACTTAAATGGATAAGGATAATTTGGAGTATACCGATTTATGATCATCATACTCGAAAAACTATAAGGCTGGAAAAATGGAGTGTGTAAGTAACAACAAGCTGTACGGATGTAACCTGAAGCCTTTAAGTAACATTAGGCTTTTGCGCTATCAGTGGTAGTTGCCATGCACGCATTATTTGCTCTACTCGCGATATTTACTCGACCCACAATGACCCGCGTAGCTTCATTTTTTGCAATTAAATGATAAAGGATAAGGAGCAGCTGCGATTTAGTTTCAACATCTGAACTTAATTGCTAAGTTAGCTTGATCCGCGCCCTCTTTTGGTCATTTAGCTGCAGATTCTGAAACTAATTCGCCTCTTTTTCCATCAAGGCTCCCGCTTGTTTCACAATTTGAAACTAATCCAACATCGCCTCCGAGCCATCAGATGAATATGTCCTTTCATGACGATACAATTGGACAAATAGTGGGATGGAGGAGCGGCGATATAATCGTGACCACTGGTTTTTCCTGAAATATATTAGATAATCAGTAGTCGTGTTTTAAAAGGGTGGTATAGAGATCATAATCGCTCTAATCCCAATAGTAAACCACTTTAGAAGATACCGATGGCATCACTCATTATTCTTTCAAAATATGGGATATTTATGTATAGCGGATGGTAGGAGATACAGAATCAAAAATCAAGAATAAAGCCCCAGCTACTAAAACGAAGTCGGGGCTGTCTCTCGTTCCATCCTTTAATAAGCGTACACGATACTTTTCTTGCGTTCCATGATATAGCTGGCTATTCCTAAAATAAGGCCGAGCCCAACAAGCAGAGCACCTACCCAAGGCAGTGAGGTAATAGCTAGATGAGTAATGACCCATCCGCCAATGAAGGCTCCAGCTGCATTTCCCAGATTGCCGGCAGAATGAGTGGCAGTAGAAGCAAGTGCCGGCGCATCCTGCGCGAGGCTCATAACTCGAACTTGCAGCCCAGGCATGACTGCAAAGGAAGCGACGCCCCATAGGAAGATGGTGATAACGGCAGCGATTGGACTATGAATCGTAAAGGTAAGGATTGTAAGGATAATACTTATCGCAAAATATAGCCCTAGTATGGCAGGCATCAGCTTCCAGTCTGCAAGCTTCCCGCCGACGATATTACCAATCGTAACTCCGCAGCCAAAAAGGACTAGAATCCAGGTGACACGATGTTCTGCAAATCCACTCACTTGCTGCAGCAATGGAGCGATATAAGTAAATACCGTAAACAATCCTGCGTTTCCTAGCGCTCCAATAAGTAAGTACACGAGCAGTTTGGGTTGAATCAGAGCGTTAATTTGCTGCATTAAACGAACGGGTTTGTCTAGCTTAATACGTGGAATGAACATTAAAATGCCGATCAAGGCTATGACGCCCATAATTGCAATTGCACCAAATGATGCACGCCAGCCCATATGCTGTCCAATAAATGTGCCAAGTGGAACACCGATAATATTTGAAATGGTTAAGCCGGCCATCATGATGGATACGGCTCCAGCTCGTTTGTTTGGCGCAACAAGATTGGCGGCGATAACGGCCCCTACCCCAAAGAATGTGCCATGAGTTAATGCCGTAACAACGCGGGCTCCCATTAAGACAGCATAGCTTGGAGCGAATACGGAAATCCCATTACCGAGAATAAAGAGTACCATGAGCAGACATAGTAGCTTCTTTTGCGGGATTCGTTGGGTAAGGATTGTAAGGATAGGTGCGCCGATGGCTACACCAAGCGCATACATCGTTATGAGTTGTCCTGCGGTTGAAATGCTAACATTCAAATCCTCAGCTACATTGGGCAGAATGCCCATTATGACAAATTCAGTCATGCCAATCGCGAATGAGCCTACCGTTAGTGAAAGTAAGGCGATGGGGAACGGATCTTTTTTTACTTGTTTCTTGTTGATGCCGTGTGTCAAATTCATGCTGTAAAAGTCAACCTTTCTTCTGTCTGGAGTGAAGCGTCATCTAGTCATGAGGCAGGTCCGACATTTAAGACCTGTTTTATATTATTTAATTTTATAAAACGAATATCAAGGGAAATATTTTCTGCGTAAAAAAAACAGTCGATCAGGGGCTAACCCTTGCTCGACTGTCTTTTCCTATAAAGTGTAACAATCACCGTATACAAGTCTTATATTTCACCATGAAACGGATGCCCTGCCAGCCTGATCCTTCATACATCAGCTCGCTTTTGCTGCAAAAGTCAGCGATAGCCGTTATACGCCTGCAGCAGATTAATTAGAGAAACTCAGCTGCTTCAACGTCCGTTCCAAAATAACAGCGGCCTGAGCGCGGGTGGCATTATTGGAAGGTGCAAACGTGCCCTTCGTGTCACCGAGCATGATGCCCTTGTCCGCAAGCAGTGCGGCTTGCGCCGTTGCCCATTGCGGGATAGAGGCTGAGTCTGAGAACTTGTTCAGTGAATCTATCTCGCCACCGGATAGGTTAGTCGCATCCACCATTTCCATAGCGCGAGCGATCATAACTGCCATCTGCGCTCTAGTAATAGAGTCATTAGGCGCAAACTCAACTGGCGAAATTCCGTTAACAAGTCCGAAGTGGACGGCTGTTTCGATTGAGCCAGCATACCATGCACTCGGTGCAACATCATGGAAAGCAGTGGAGCCTTTGCCTGCTGCCAGTCCTAAGCTGCGAACAAGCAGGGAAGTGAACTCAGCTCTTGTAATCGCTTTGTCTGGTGCAAAATCTTCGTCGATAACGCCTTTGACGATTAACTTAGACGCCATCGCTTCAACTTCTGTTTTTGCCCAGTGTCCATTCAGATCGGTGAATGTTTTGTTGAACTGGATCAGGGTATAGATGCTATTTCCAGGTCGCTTCATTTCCAGCGCTGCTTTGCCATTCAAGGTTGTTCTAACATGAGGTACGAAAATAAGCTCGCCGGTAGTCGGATCGACCATGACTGCGGATACGTTCATTCCATTTGCAGCTGCTGGTACATAAATGACCCGTGAGATATAAGTAGAACCGAAATCAGTCCACTCTTTCTCTTGGCTGCCCGAAATAAGGAATACTTGAAACTCGAGAGCCAGATTGCCTGTCAGCTCTGCACCGATAGCATTCGCTTGGTTTTTCRGTGTTTTTAATGTCGTATCGGGTACAGGTGTGATCGACACACGAACGCTAACTGTCCCATCATTAGGGAGGTTAAGGCTGTTCAGCGGTAATGTATAGACCGCATCTCCTGTTTCAATGTTAATACTAACGGGAGTATCGTTACCGTTCCCACGAATCAAAGCCGCAGCAGGCAGTGTGACTGTTGTTGCTCCCTGCAGGCTTGGCATAGTAATGTTCACTTCCGCTTGCTTTCCTGCGCCTGCTGCAGCAACAGCTGCTGTAAGTACAGCTTCCAGCTCTTCGGCGTTAATCGTCACTTGATTAACGGCTTGACCATCGGCATTTGTTCCTTTGGTTACCTTTAGTGCTTTTTCGGAAAGAACGTTCTTATCTGTGTCTGGCTGATCAGGCTTAACAGGAGGTGTAGGAGGGACGTATCCATCACCAGTAGAGCCTGCTGCTTTCACCGTGGCGATAGCTTCGGCAATACCATAGCCATCAGCACTAAGTGCTGTGATTACCGCTGTGCCTTCGACCGATCCAGGTTTAATAAAGCCGTTGGCATCAACCTGAGCCACACTTGAGTTAGATGAAGTCCATGTTACGGTATGATCTGTACCGCCAACAGGTGTGACAGTAGCCGTAAGCTGTGCGCCAGCTCCATTTGGAATGAAGGAAAGTGCTGCTTTGTCGAGTGTAACCTTAGTGATATTCATTTGAAGAACGGCGATTGTTCCACCCACTTCATTTGCTACCAGCAAGAGTGGTAATCCTGTTGGACTGCTCGTTGCCGGAATGAATTCCAAGCCCTCTGGTCCAGTGTCTGTATCCAATCCTTTGCTAAAGTCACGTGTGTTGATGTAATTAGCGAATACCGGATTTTCCGGATTCGTTACATCATAGGTCATAACTCCGCCAATGCGCTCTAGCCCAACAAAAGCGAATGCCTTGCTGCCAACTTGGCCAACTGTAACATACTCTGGCTCCGGTCCTTTTTTGCCACTTCTGTCATCCTTTTCAGTCTTGCTGTTGCTTGCATTGAAAAAAGCGGGTAACCGCTGCGAAGTAATGGTCTCGAAATCACTGCCGCTGTCGTACACTTGAGCCATTGTGTCTGCGTCCCAGATGGAGAAGGAACGTCCACCGTACATATAAATACCGTCATTGCCCATGTCACTGACTACTTCTACTTTATCGTACGCCGTTTTACCAGCTAAAAAAGTAGCTGCAGCAGATGCTGGGTTTAATCCACCCTTGATTTTACCTATTGTCGTTGCATTTATTCGGGTAGGTGTATCAGAGTCAGCAGGCCACTCTGTAGCATCTCCTTCATTAGCTGTGAACAGATATTGTTTGTCATTTAGGCTATAGCTTGCAATACCGTCTGGCATATACATGCCGAAGAATGGCACATTCTCCAAATGGATAAGTCCGTCCTTTACTAAATCTAAAGCGTTTTTAGGTTGATTAAAGTCCTTATATCCAAGTCCATTAACAGAATCCACCGACTTGGAAGCAATATCAATAATAGCAATTGCGTTGTTCTCTTGCAGGGCGATGTATGCTTTTGACTCGTTTGCATTCATTGCAATGTACTCTGGTTCAAGATCGAAGATCGCATCCGTCTTGGAGCCACTCCCAGTAATCTTACCGTTGTCTGGATCAGATGCTCCGCGTATATGAACCAAGTCATCTATAACTGCCGGATTGTCGAATTTCACGAGAGTAGACACATTGGCTAGCGTATCAATAATCGTCACGCTGCCCTCTGGGTCGGCTGCATCCGTACGAGGCTCAGCTTCGTCAGCTGTTAGAATGTATTTACCGTCGGAAGTGAATTTAACCATGTCGGGCTGAACACCTGTTTCATAAGTCTTCAACAAATTCCCATTATAATCGAGTACGAGAATTTTACCTTTTTTCATGGAATCGGATTCTTGAATAGCGACCACTACACGCTTAGTTAGCGTATTAATATCAATACTGGTCAAGTCTCCATAGACAAAGCCATCGGTTTCCGATAACTGCTTAACAAGAATCGATTTTTCTTTCGTTAAAATAGCGTCCGTTGTAAGGGCCACGATATCTACGCTTGGTGGATTGCTTGCGCCATTCACGATATACATTTTTCCATTGTCTTTATTATACTTAACAATTTCCGCGACACCGCCATCTTTGCTTGAGGTGCCGACCGTGTATTGACTAATTTTCTCAACGTTCAACTTGTCAGCGATTTGAGGCTTCTGGACAGTTAGCGTAAACACCTTATTAACAACAACTGGAGGGTTGGCGCTATCGGTTACAGTCAAACTTACCGAAGCTGTGCCCTCTGAAGTTGGTGTTCCTGTAATACTGCCATCCTGGTTGATGGCAAGGCCGGTTGGCAGCCCAGTCGCAGCGTATGTATAGGGAAGAGTACCGCCATATACGGATGTTGTTACCGAATAAGGTGACCCCACATATGCGTTTGCAAGCGTTTTGGTCGAAATACCGAGTTCTGGAGCGGACTGGCCCCAAGCAAGATCGCCGCTGTAGCGTGGTCCTTTGCCGTTTAGCGAAGGAGTGGAATAATCAATTAGTTCGAAATCGGTCTTATTGTTATCCGCATCGGAGAAATTGAGACGACGTAGACCGATTTTCTTAGAGTTGCTTGCATCTTTTCCTGTAGAATAGTCTTGTTCGTAGCCATCAATCTTATTTCCAGCTGTATTACCTGCCGTTCCTAGCATATCCACATAACCTTCAACAATCGTAGGGCTAAATGGGTTAGCTTCAGTCAGAGTATTGGTGTTACTGAGTAATACTACCTTTAATCCTTTGTTATGAATGTAAATATCATTCGCATTCTCATCAACCAGCTTTTGATCGTACTTAGTAGACACATCATGTAAAGGAGTAGGTGCCTTAGTTGCCGCGCCGATAATCAGATAGGAAGAGTGCGCTTTTATTGTATTTTTCAGATTCAATTTCGTCCAGTCGTTTGATACACCCGTGCTATCCGGTGCATAAGCATAGTGAAGTGACCAGCCTTCAAGACTTACATCGCTATCAGTTGGATTGTACAGCTCGATGAATCCATTAGAAGCATAAGTGCCTTGATCGTTCGGATCGGTTCCGCCGCCATACACCTGATTAATAACGACGTGCTTCACATTAACATTATAATTTCCGTCCACTTGATAGGGTGTTCCTGTGATTGGTGCGGGAGCAGCCATCGCTGCGCTTCCTGCATACAAAGAACTAGTAAGCATTTGGGCAGCCAATAGTAACGCCACCATCTTTTTCCCTCTTGTATTCAAGATAAGTTCACTCTCCTATTTATATAATCTTCCTTTATTGTAAAAGTCATTTGTTAACGGGACTGCCTTTATTGTTTCTTGTAATGTAAAATTTGTAAGAATAAGAATGTATAAACATGTAGAAAGAAGCCCGCCCTTCATTTGAGGGGCGGGCTTCTATTTCACTGCGAAAGAACTTACGCCGCTAAGGTCGGCGAGGACCGTTTACGCTTGTACTTGCTGCAACACAGTCTGTTTAACTTCTGAGGTATAGCCTTCTGGGATTTTGATTTTTAATTTCAGACCGTCCGGATAAGAAACACTAAGCTTAATAGTCTTGTTCATCTCGTCAGCCTTCCATGAGACGTCGATACGACCGCCGGCCGGATGTGGTACACTGCCGCGAGCCCATTCGAGCCCATTAAGGGAAGGTGCCACTTCTACCTCGCTCCAGCCTGGGGAGGTGCTTTTAATTCCAAGTACTTCTTTTCCTAAGAAATAAGCCGGTGCAGATGACCATGCATGGCAGTGGCTGCGGGAAAGCATATCCGGATTGGCGCGATTTTCAGTGAAATTGGGATACTGCTCCCAGCAGGTGGTCGCTCCATGAACGATCATGTTGCCATAATTTTTGCGAATGTCAGCCAATATCAGTCCAACTTCACCAAGGTTGCCTAAGGCTTCGTAATAAAAGAATGACATGAATGGGCTGCCAATTTGCACGAAATCTGCTGGCGGAGCCGTTAAATACTGATCAATAACCTTTTTACGGCTGCCTTGCGCGATACCCGTCAGAGAGGCTACGACTTGCGTCTGCATGCTGATGGTGTCGGATCGTCTGCCATCTACATGGATACAGTCGATATAGACTTGTTTGTCTTCATTCCACAAGTGCTCATTGATCGCCGTACTAAGCTGTTCAGCCGCAAGCGCTAATCGTGCGCTGCCTTCTTGGTCGCCTGCAAGCTGTCCCATTTCTGCCGCAACATGAAGAGTTCGCACGAGGAACATGTTCTGATGGGTTACGATACCGTCGTTAGGCTGATCAATTGGCGACCAGTCAAGCAGGTTCCAGCCTTTGATGTTGAACAGCCCGTTGCCATCTATCCTCTGTAAATAATGATCTAGAGTAAAGCTGATATGTTCATACATCTCGACTGCAAAATCCTTGTCTCTGGTCTGCTCATAATACTCATAGCAAGCAATCGCCCAGAAGAAGGTCCAGTTCGGGATAACGCTGCTCCAGCCGCTGGGAACTTGGTTCACAAACAGCGGAGTCTGATGCTTCGAGCCGGGCACAAGCCGCAGGCAGCGCTTCAGCATATCCTGCACACCATAGATATAGTTGCTTACCAATGCCTCATTTCGACTATCGCCGACCCAGAATACTTGCTCATAAGCCGGACAGTCAACGAAGGTATCTTCCATGCATAGCTTTGTCGTATGACGGCTAATCTCCCAAATATCATTTAGGAGCGGGTCGGAGCATTCAAACCGTCCTACTTCAGCCACAGGGTAATTGCTTTGGGACATGCTGACCTCGTATATTTTTACAGGGGTTGCTGCATTTCGAACATTAAGCGCCAAATAACGGAATCCTCTGCGAGTAGGGCTCTCGTAAGACTGTCTGCCGGATTTGCATACATACCGCAGCGAATTATCAAGGCCAAAAGTGTCCTGACGGTAATCCTCGGCCATATATTCGAAGCCGTACCAATCGAGAATGGTTCCCTCAGCAGCTTCTACTTCAAATGATAGATATCCCGAGTATTCTTTCCCGAAGTCTATGATAAGCTCCGTATCAAAGCCTTTGTACGAAGGAACGACACCTGCATGAACATTCGGAATAACTGCATCTTGCAGCTGAAGCGGCACGGCGAGCTTGACGTTTTCCTTTCGCCATACGCACATGCTGAATACATCCACTTCTGATACATATTTTTGAGCAATAGGACTAAGCCACTCTTCATAAGACGTCAAATCTTCAGCATTATTAACTTGTTTCAGCAGTTCCGTGTATACGGGGTGATTCCAATCTAGTTGACGGTTTGTTTGATGATCTAAAGGCATAATATGGTCGAACGGACCGATGGAATAAAACGCAGAATGTTCAGCTTTAGCCAAACCCAAGTTTGGACAACTAAATTGTAATTGAGTAGGTTCATCTGCATACACACCTATTTGAAGCTTGCCGGTATGTATGCCTCCTGATACGTCAATTAGCAGCAAATTGTCCCCTTGGTGCAGGTCCACATCTATATATCGTTCAGGTGCTGTGCCATAAAATTGACTGTCTGCTATTTCTATCCCATTGACGGAGCACGCACGTAAGCATTCTCCGGCTGCAAGAAATCCGAGAGTCGCCTTGCCGGCTTGACTGGCTCTGATTGCTGTCACAACAAAGCCGATAAGTTGTAAATGATTCGCATGCTCCTCACTACCTGCTACAAGAACATTACGGATATCTATAGCGGTTGAAATAGTGAAGGAACGGACCTTTGCTAATGACTCTACACGAACAGGGCTAATTTTCTCGTCCGTAAGCATAGGGATGTCGCGTGGCTTTAATGTCGTCCAAGGCTCCATACCAACCGATCCAAGTATAACGGCTTCATCCCAATTGGAGTCATCGTAATCTCCAAGTCTCCAAGTCTCATCCCAATCTGATGCTTTAACATATTCAGAAAAACCCTGCTGGCATGTCATGCGGGACGCTCGCGGTTGATGTCCAAGGTGAAGGGAGGTCTTCCATGTTGCGTCAGAATAAACCGGAATAGTACCATCCTCATATTCAAGCTCAAGCAGCAGTCCGCCAATGCCTCTTAAATAGTAAAAAGTAGATACTCCAAAATGCATGACCAGCACGGATATCGTATTCTTTTGGCCAGCTTTTAGTAAATGTCCAACCTCATAGGTATCATAAGAGAGCTCGAAAGGCCATGAGCGAACGGGTCCTCGTCCTAATTGGGTACCATTCACAAATAATACGTAGCGTGAATCCGCGGTGATTCTGATAGATCCAGATGGAGTCCCCTCTTTCGGTACATCGAAGGTTTTCCGGAAGCATCTCCATTCATTGCGAGGACTTGCTTCTCCGTCTCCCCATATCCAATGCGCTTGCCAATCTCTGTTCATCATGATCTGCTCTCCCGCCTGTCTAATAGAATTAATCGAATTATTCTGTATTATAAAATACTCCTAGGCAGATGTTATGGGTTGATTACGACTTTTTGTAGGTATAAGATGACATCATAGTTAATTCGTTACTAAAGAGGGATGAGAAGAAGTGGTGAAACCAAGTCCTATGATAGAAAGAGGAGATGAGTTTTTCTCCGACGGTCTTTCTCTGTACGTGAACCGGGTATCGGAAAATTTTGATCTGCCCGAGCATAAGCATGACTTCATTGAAATTTGTTATGTATGGGAAGGAAGCGGCTTTCATTATATTGAGGATCAAACGATACGTGTAACGAAGGGTGATCTCTTTTTTCTACCCGTTGGTATATCTCATATTTTCAGGCCTTCTGCCTATAATGCCAAAAACCCGCTAATTATAGGAAATTGTATTTTTGATGAGAAAATATTTCGATTCCTGACCTCCATCTTACCCGTGGAGTATGGTCTATACCTCTTCAAGCATATCAACGAAAAGACAGACCGCTGGATTCAGATTCGTGAACAGTCCGGCGAGTTTGAACAATTGTTCGATTCCTTGAATAGAGAGTGCGAACTGAAACGTACGGGATATGAAACGATGCTTTGCGGCCTGCTGCAGCAGCTTCTGATCGGAATGGAGCGTGCTTTAAACGGGGAACCGCCAAAAGAGCGTCTCGCAGCGAAGAAGGTTGAGCAGGTATATCGGTATGTAAAAGATCATTTGCACGAGAAGCTGGTGATTGCAGCTATTGCTCAATATATTGGCCTAAGCGAGAGACAGCTGCAGCGAGTTGTAAGCAAACAGACAGGACTCTCTCTAACTAGACTCATACAACAAGAAAGGATCGAACGCAGCTGTAAGCTGCTATCCGATCCTCTACTTGCTTCCCTTACTGTGGCTGATATTGCTTCGCGAGTAGGGATTGCTGACCTCAAAATATTTCACCGTCTATTTAAGCAAACGATGAACAATACTCCTGCCAGGTATCGTCAGCAGAAGGCAGTGGTACATACTCCACCTATTACATACTGAACGATACAGCATGCCTTACTCTTGGTTATCTGAAGCAGAATTAGCCGATTGTACTTTCTCTAATACTTCAGCTGCTTCCTCCGCAGAAAATTCCGGTTCAAACTTACCGGGAAGAGGCAATTTGTTGAGTTTTGTCGTCTGTACTTCTGCTTTGGTTGGCTGACCTTGATTATTAGGCATGTGGATACCTCCTTTGACAAAATAACATCAACCATAGGTTTCCACATTGTGTTGTTTTCAGTCATCAATTTAACAATAAGAATACCGCTGAAAAAAAGGTTATTAGAACGTGCTTGCTTTGCTCGTGTCGGGACACCAACGTGCTGTTCGGTGGTAACGAATTAGAACATCTACAGCCTCGTTTGTTCGTAGATACGTCAACGCTTCKAAAGCGTATGCCCGTACATATCTATCTGAACTGTCCAGCGCCCGGGTAAGTGCTGCTAGCACTTCTTGGGCATCTCCATGTTTGCCGACTCGTAGAAGAGACAGTGCAGCGGTATAACCGATTTTATTGTTGATATAACCTTGATTTGGCCAATGTTTATTTGTCTGTTCTTCACTCTCGTCCGTTGCTTCTTGTGATACGGATTGCTCGAGCATACTGGCGAGTGCGGATACTGCACGCTCAGATGGCTCGCTAATCATTCCGAGAGCTTCTGCCGCTTGGCGACGAACTCTATTGCTCTCATCGGAAAGCGATTGAATCAGCGCAGCTTCTATTAGATGGTTAGGTGTGCCGATCATACCAAGAGAAAAGCAGGCTAGGGCGCGTCTTTTGTCGTCGGAGTAACTGAGCATGTCGATTAATCCAGGTATTGCCGCGGCACCGGCAGCTGCAATTCCATAAGCTGCTCGATTTGCAGATACGTTAGTCCCCGAACGCATGATAGTGAGTAATTCTTGTATTCCGCTGTCACCTGCTCTTGCCAAAGAATAAGCGGCATTCAATGCAGCATCCTCGGAGGCGTCCCCGATGAGACTTGCGGTTTGGGTCACGTTCGCTGAAACCGAGTCGTCACTTGTCAGCAAGGATGGTTCTTGTTCTCCTCGCATCCAATTCCAAACGTCTGTCCATAGAGGGATATGGGATTGAGGCAGACCCTCTGGCGCTTCAAAGACAGCCTTCTGATTGTTCCAGCTTGGAGCAGTCGGGGCTTTCAATCTGGCGAATTGGAATTTAAGCATATATCGGTCTAGATTGGATGAATTAATGGATGCCTTATGCCATAGGTCGAAGTGGACGAGCACCATCGTGCCTGCGGGCCCGGTAGGCAGCAAGAATGGTTGATCATGCCCAGGAAAATCCTCGTTATATTGGGATCCTGGCATAATCGCTGTTGGACCAAGCTCCTCGGTAATATCTTGTGTGTAATAGAAGATCATGGCCCACCAAGGACGGTGGATCCGCGTGGCACTCCAGTAACCATCTTTATGCCACTGTCCGCCGCCAGGGGCTTGGTTGGCCGGCGGGTTGTAATGACAATGGCGATGGGGATGTAGATAATAGTCCGGTCCAAGGATGCCGGTTAAAGCTCCTCGTACAATAGGCGTTTCAAAAAACTTCTGAATATCCGGCACCCGCGGCAGAATGTTATTTCCCGGATTGCCCTCCTCAGACCATACTTGATCAATTTGACTCATGACCTTCTTGTGCAATGCGTTAGGCAGGTCATTATGGAGAACTAAATAGCCCTGCGAAATGAACTGAATGATTTGTTCGTCAGTCAACATATTTAAATTAGATTGCAATTCGATCACTCCTTGGATAATCTGATATTTATAGTATTTACTGTATGAGATCCGTAAGGTGATGTATTTAGATACCCGTCATGTATTTGCACAATTGACGGATCAATTATCTCAATTCGATGAATGGGGGCTCGAGGAATGGATTTTTCAGAGTTTCATCCCTATGTGTATTACGCGACTCGTTATCCCTTTTCCAAAGGGCAATTGAGCACTTCTCGAATATGTTACACAAGCTCCATCTATTTGATTAGTGAGGGGTTAGGCGTTCTGCGAACATGTGGTAGAACCTATGAAACAGGTCCGGGCTTTCTTGTTCACATTCCAGCCGGCCAGTCTCATGATTGGCTGGCGGATAAGGAAGATCCAATGGTTCATATTTGTTGTTATTTCGATTGGAGCTATGTGGAAAGAAAATCGTTGGCCGATTGGGCGGCCCCAATCTGTTATCAAMCGGATCAGCTGCAGCAGGAATTAGTAGGTCCGACGTTTCCTTACGCCATTCCTGAGGTGGTAACGGTAGATTCCATTCGTCCATGGATCGATCAATTCCAAAGCTTTTACAAATCGGGAGAGTATACAAATGAGCGTACATTTATGAGGAGTTTGACAACCCAAAGGAATTTTCAATCCTTTATCGATTACTACTTGCAAAGCATGCTGAAGGAGTCCCACATACCGGACCCGAGAATTGGTCGCATTATCGATCAAATGGAGCAAGACCAGCTAAGCGGGATGAACCGTCCCCCGGCCTATTATTATGAAAGTATGAATATAAGTCGCGGGCATTTCTTTGATATTTTCAAGAAAACAACGGGGTACTCACCGATTCAATATAGGAACAGGTTTCTGATAAGCCGGTCGATGGATGATTTATTGCATACTAGCTTAAGCATTACTGACATCTCGGAGAAATACCATTTCAGTTCTGTTCATTACTTTTCACGTTTATTTCATAAGCATACGGGACAATCACCGCGGGATTATCGTTTATCTGAGCAGCTTAAGCTGAACCACTCATTTACCTGATTGAGGATGCAGACGATAATGCTTAGGGCTGACTATCTCTCCCTTGTGTTCCTATATGTATATTGCGACAATATAAATAAAGCGGTTGGAGTCGTGAATAAGTATGATGAAACGCCGTAGATTAGGGAGGGGTGTCAGGTGTCCAATCTTCAGATAGGTTCCTTCGTTCTGAACATGGAGCTGCTCGTTTATTTGATTGCAGGTATAGCCGGGGTATTAGTAGTAAATCGTCGTTGTAGAGGGCATTCAGATAAAGAAAAAATGACGTCAATTGCTTGGAACACCGTCTTCATATGGATCATTGTCTGGAAGGGGAGTTTATTTCTCTTTGATCCTAAGAGTGTCATTGATCAACCACAGTCCTTATTATTCTTTGACGGAGGAACGAAKGGGTTTTGGCTCGCCACTTTGACAGCAATCGGATTTATGGTCTTCCGATATAAGCGTATCGTAGGTTACACACAGGCGGTAGCATTAAGCGCAGCGATGGTATCGGGCTGGGTATCGGTTTATTTTTTAGCGAAAATTGTGTTGTCAGACTCTGTTGTGGCTGTTCAGTATGTGGTGCTTTTCTGTTCAATAGGGGTACTGCTTATGCTGCAAAATCCTGCTCGCAGGGTTACGGTGCGCTCTTCAGCACAACTGCTAGGATTAGCCCTTGTTATAGGATTGATAGGCTATACGGTGCATGACCAGATCAGAAGCGGCCTATTCTCAGATGAGGCCTCGGACCAGGTTGTAGATGAAGCAAACCAAACAAAAATCGGTATTCGTGTAGGACAAAGCGCCCCGAATTTTCAGCTTACTGATTTAAAGGGGAATTTGGTGAGTTTATCGGATTACCGAGGTCAGAAAGTTATGTTAAATTTTTGGACAACTTGGTGCGGTGTTTGTAAAACGGAGATGCCTCATGTGGAGAAGCTGTATGAGTATTATAGAGATCAGAAGGTTGTTATTTTATCGGTTAACGTAACTAGTCAAGAGGGCAATATACAGGACGTAGAGCATTATGTGGATCATCGACAGCTGAGCTTTCCGATTGTATTAGATGAGGCAGGCGCAGCTAGCGAGCGGTATAGAGTAAAGGCCTATCCAACAACGTTTTTTATTGATGCATCAGGCATTATTCGAAAACAGCATGTAGGGGCCATTAGCTATGAGAGCATGAGGAAAGCGATTAGGGATATGGACTAGCTGCTGCAGTGGTGCTGGTGCTTACACCGCTTCCAAAGGTGCAGTTCGTATGCTTAGCAAAGCGGCTGCTGTTGACGGCGGCGTTACAGCTAAATAAGAAATACGTTATGAAGAAGGGCAGCCTAGACAGTCATTATGACTGAGGGGCTGCCCTTCTTTTGTGTGCCTAGGATTTAGGCAGATTATGCATTTTGTGCAGTAGTTAGTACTCTTTTCTTACTTTCACTTAGGGACTTCCTTTGGTTCACGTTGTTTCTTACAAGTGCGAAGATAATAAGCAGTGTCCCGTAAATTTCATAAGAGCTGATTTGGTAGCCTTGAATAGCCATAATGATAAAAGTGGTAACAGGTACAAAGTTGATAAACAATATCCCGTTTAGCGGCGACAACAATTTAATGCCTGAGTTCCAGCAAAGCAGTGCAGCCAGCCCAGGCAACAAGACCATGAAGGACATTTCATATTTGATCGATAGTAGGGTATCCCAGGTTGGTACAGGAACCCATTGAAAGGCTGAAGCTAAAGCAACGATTACAAAGGATACAGCGGAACCAAGTAAGCAGGTTAAGGTTGAATAACGTAGAACAGACCAGTCTTTAAACGCACTTCCGCCCATTGAATACAACACCCAGCCTACTACGCCTGCGAAAATGAGCAGCAAAGGAAAGAGATGCTGACCGGCCATCATAAAAAAGGCGAGTTTTCCGTTCGTTATGACAAGCAGGGCGCCGATAAGAGCGATTGCTATACTGATAAGTGTATCTTTTCTAGGAGTTGATTTCTTAGTCATCCATATGACCATAATAGATATCATCGGCATGAGTACTTCCATAATAGAGGCGGCGATTGTACCTGTTTCCCCCATGAGATGCTGACCGAGGAAGACGCACATATTGTAGACCGTAAATGCCATCACTCCATAAAACAATAAAGCTTTACCTCGTCCCTCTAAGCGAAAAGCGGACTTTCCCTCTTTCAACCAAAGCATGATGCTTAGGATTACACCTACAATTAAATAACGAATAAATGAGAAGTAAAACGGGTCGATTTTCTGTAGTGCAATATGTGCAACAGGGAACATAGCTCCCCAAGACATACTTGCAATGAGGCATAGAATGGAGCCTATAATGATTGTTTTTTTTGTCAAAACTATTCTCTCCCTAACAAGCATCTGTCTGTTAACCTTACTCAAACAATAATAGGAGGTTAAAATCGTTTAGTAAAATGATTCGAAATGATGCTATCCATCATTTATAATGATAACTAAAGAGTCGATATATTTCGAAGGTAAGAGGAGTGAATAGATTGGAAATCAATGATTTAAAAATTTTTCAGATGGTAGCTGTACATGGAAGCGTCAGTAAAGCTGCTTTAGATTTAAATTATGTACAGTCTAATGTAACGGCAAGAATTAAGCTGCTTGAGAAGGAGCTGCAGACACCGTTGTTTTATCGACATAAGCGCGGGATGATTTTAAATTCTGAAGGAAAACGGTTATTGGAATACTCAAGGGAGATTCTGTCTAAATTCGAGGAAATGAAAAGTAACTTTCAGGACCAATCAAAGCCTTCCGGTGTTCTTGAAATTGGCATTGTGGAAACTGTAGTGGCTCTTCCTGAGATTTTATCCTCTTATTACAGTAAGTACCCAAATGTTGAATTATCTTTGAAAGCAGGAGTGACTGAGCTATTGCTGCAAGAGGTCATTGCGATGAGGCTGGATGGCGCGTTCGTTACAGGACCGATCAGGCATCCACTGATTGAGCAGGTAGAGGTCATTCAAGAGAAGCTAGTGCTTGTGACGAAGAGTGACACCTTTAATCTGGAGGACATAACAACAACACCTCTGCTGTTGTATAACAAAGGCTGCGGGTATCGCGGAAGGCTGGAGAGCTGGATGAAGGTGGAGGGGATTATTCCTAAGCAGATTATGGAGTTTGGAACGTTTGGGACGATTATTGGCAGTGTAGCTGCTGGTATAGGAATAACGGTCATTCCGGAATCATCCATTACGGATCTGGTAGCGAATGGAACGGTCTGCAGTCATAACATACCTGATCCCTACCGAGAGATTACAACTGTATTTATACGTCGGAAGGATTCCTTTCTAACAAGCACGCTGCAATCCTTTATAGATGAGATTATTGCTCGAACGAGTGCGACGAAGGATACTGCTTTTAAACTGGAAAACCTTTAACCGTTCTTGTAATCGCCCCGCAGCAGAATGATTGTAAACTATTTTCCGTGAGAAATACCCTCCAACTGGCCGTTTAAGGCAAGCTGGAGGTAGTTAATCGTAGTGATGTTCTGGATGAATGAGAAGCTAGTGAACAGCCAATTATTTAACCGCCGCTAAACCCAGTGCTAATGCACCGCATAAACCGGCATTATCTCCTAGTCCGGGAGCTACTATATAACTATCTATGTTGG
>NZ_JBFUHJ010000094.1:0-16985 GCF_056402455.1 Paenibacillus sp. P4_A7
GAATGTTATCCCAGTCTTAAAGGCAGGTTACCCACGTGTTACTCACCCGTCCGCCGCTAACTTAATTGAAAGCAAGCTTTCAATTAAATCCGCTCGACTTGCATGTATTAGGCACGCCGCCAGCGTTCGTCCTGAGCCAGGATCAAACTCTCCAAATTGGTGTTTGACTTGCTCAATACTTTTTATCGCTTTTTCTAATGATCCGTTAGGATCTTTAGGGCAGTTTAATACTCGTTGTTCAGTTTTCAAAGAGCAATCTTTTTTTCGTTTGTCGCGGCTTGTCTCATCGGCGACTTTTATAATATATCACAGCTACCCAGTTTAATGCAAGTGTTTTTTTTATTTCTTTTTTTGAAGCATCTTCACTTACTCTTGGGGCGAGTTATAATGTAGCATATATTCTCTGCCTACGTCAACTTATTTATACAATCTTTTTAAAATAGATCTACACCACTACCCATTGAAGGCCTACGATTAATGCAATCCCCGGTACTCCCAGAGTTACAACTGTACCTATAGTAAAGGGATTTAGCGGAATATACATATCAGGCACTACTCCTGAGTAGTTCAATAAATACAACAAGGCCGCAGCTAATACGAGATGCAGTGCAAAGCCGCGCAACAAGCCCCACGACAATTTGTTGCGCAATATAACCGCTGCCAGCATGACTGAAGAAACGATAAAGAGCGCTAACCATACAGCTTTCATTCAATTACCCCTCTCCATGATGGCCATTTGACATTCATTTGTTTTGCCGAACGTAGCAGCATCTCATATCTTTTCTCAGCTGTGATGATCGCATGTACTGCAAAATCAATCTGATCTTTCCCAAGTGCATAATGAAAAAAACGGTTTGCGTTCTCCCACTGCTGATGCGCCTCAGCTATTTCCATTCGCAGACGTGTCATTTTATCTTCCTCATATAAAGCATCTATTTTCTTTTGTTTGTTCACATGCAGCCCTCCCGCTTGTCCTTAGCTTTCTTATATATTTATAAGCTGGGATCAAAGAATAGAACCGCAAATGCTATTAACTTATAGTTGRCCAGTTTTAAACAAAAAAAAGGCAGACCAGAAACAATCCTGGTCTACCTTCTTACTCAATCAATTCAATTCTCTTCTTCCCTCTAATGCTTTTGAAAGTGTAACTTCATCCGCATATTCGAGGTCTCCGCCGACAGGCAGTCCGTGCGCTATCCGAGTTACCCGTATACCAAAGGGTTTAATAAGCCGTGACAGATACATCGCTGTAGCTTCACCTTCAATGTTCGGGTTAGTAGCTAAAATAAGCTCCTGTACCCGTTCATCACTCAACCTTCTTAACAATTCGGCTATACGAATCTCATCGGGTCCAATACCTTCAATAGGAGATATCGCTCCCTGCAGCACATGATACTGCCCTTGGTAATCCTTCATCCGTTCCATGGCAACAAGATCCTTAGAATCTTGCACGACACATATAACAGATTGATCACGAGATTTGTCTTGGCAGATTCTGCATGGATCAGTATCGGTAATATTGCAGCAAACCGAGCAATAAAACAAATTTCGCTTAACGCTTACTAATGCTTTCGCAAAGTCGATAACGTCATCTTCCTTCATACGAAGCACATGAAACGCTAGACGAGCAGCTGTTTTTGGTCCAATGCCCGGCAAACGTGTAAAAGCGTCAATAAGCTTAGCTATCGGTTCGGGATAATACAAACAAGGTGCAGCTCCTTTCAAACACAGGCGAATGGACGCCTTTTAGAACAATCCTGGAATCTTCATGCCACCAGTGAATTTACCCATATCTTTATTCGCAAGCTCATCTACTTTAGTAAGAGCATCATTAACAGCAGTAAGCACAAGATCCTGCAGCATTTCTACATCTTCTGGATCTACAGCCTCAGGCTTAATCGTAATGCTAAGCAGCTTCTTATGTCCGTTAGCTGAAACAGTAACTACGCCGCCTCCAGCTGTACCTTCAACATTTTTTGTTTCTAGCTCTTCTTGTGCTTTCATCATTTGATCTTGCATTTTCTTCACTTGCTTCATCATTTGGTTCATATTATTCATTGAAAATCACCTCATCATTAGAATTTATTCGTTATCTTTCACAACAACTAATTCTTCACCAAAAAGCTTAACCGCTTCTTCCACCCAAACCGGACGCTTCTCCTTTACAGCTGGTCCGCCAACAGACTCGGGCTCAAGCTCCAGTGTCTCGCTCTTGTTAGCACCAGCACCCTCTACAGCCGCTTGCCAATCTTTGAGCATCACGGTCACAAGTCGAAGTGGCTTGCCGAGAACATCTTGTATAACTTTCTCAATGATATCTCTGTTCGCCTGTTTCTCCGTTGTCTCACGATGCATCGTGTTCTTAAAAGCAAGAAGTATGGCATCATCAATTGTAGAAACCGGCTCTCCATCCACTAACCAAGCATGAACTGTTATTTTAGCATCTTTTACACGCTGAAGCACTTCGCTCCATTTCATGCGTGATTGATTCGACTCAGCACTTCCTGCTGCTGCAGAATAAGCATCAAGTTTAACATTTGACCTCGAAATACCGCCTGAGCTTCCGCCAAATGAACTACGAACCGTACTGGTACTGCGTGTATTGGCTGCAGGTTGCTTGGTTGCCGCAGCACCCTCGCCAGCTGATAACCCAGTCTGTATCGCTTGTTCAAGCTTTTTCTCAAGCATTTCGACTTGTTGACGCAATCGATTTAATTCAGCAGACGGCGCTGCGCTTGAACCGGAAGAGGAAGCTCCTCCGCCTAAGCTTGAAGTATCGCCGGCAGAGCTTCCACCATTACCCTCACCTTCTCCAAGCGTACAAAGCTTCATTAGCGCAACCTCAAACAAAGTTTGAGGCTGTGATGCATGCTTTAATTCTACTTGATAGCGGTTGAGCGTATCAATCATGGCGAATAGTCTTTGCGAGCTGAATGACTCAGCCATTGTCCTAAATCGTTCAGGATCGACAACTCGTTCGGTTACTGCTCCGCCTTGCGGTGCCAACTTTAATACGAGTAAATCACGGAAATAGTAAATTAAGTTTTCCATGAGCTTATCCGCGCTCTTGCCGGCTTGCATGAGACTTTCGACTAGCGGCATAACAGCCGCCACACTTCGATCCTTGACTGCATCAGCCAGATCATAAAAATGATCAGCGGCCATACCGCCAGTCACATCAACTGCGGCATCAAGCGTAATGTTGTTGCCTGCAAACGAAGAGACCTGCTCAAGCAAACTAATCGCATCACGCATTCCACCTTCTGAGAGCCTTGCAATGTAGGCAATAGCATCCTCTTCAGCATGAATGCCTTCTTCTCGGCAAATCTTTAACAACTGCGCTGATTGTTCCTCAAGTGAAACCTGGCGAAAATCAAAACGCTGACAGCGTGAAATAATGGTCGCAGGCAGCTTATGTGGTTCAGTAGTTGCTAAGATGAAAATTACATGCCCCGGCGGCTCCTCTAACGTCTTGAGCAAGGCGTTAAATGCCTCAGCCGTAAGCATATGTACTTCATCTATAATATAAACCTTGAACCGTACTTCAGAAGGCGCGTATCTGACTTTATCACGAATGTCTCGAATTTCATCAATACCTCGATTAGATGCGGCATCGATTTCTATTACATCCATGATATTCCCCGCAGTAATGCCTCGACAAGCGTCGCATTCATTGCAAGGCTCAGTAGCCGGACCGCGTTCGCAGTTAACCGCTTTCGCTAAAATTTTCGCTGCGCTCGTCTTTCCGGTCCCTCGCGGCCCATTAAATAAATAAGCGTGCGACACGCGCTGTTCGCGAATTGCGTTTTGCAGGGTTTGGATAATATGCTGTTGACCAACCATATCCTGAAACGTCTGCGGACGCCAGGCTCGATATAAAGCGATATGTGACACGCGGACCTTTCCTTTCGACTTGCTGATTGAATGTAAATAAAGATCTTCTGTATCCCCTATTATACAACAACTGTGTTGCAAGCGTAAACGGCTGTCGCCGTCCTTGGCGGCTAAGCTCGTTTCGCGTTGGTTATATAGAAATGGATAAGCGTGAAACTTATACATTCTATATAACCAAGCAAAACTTTCTTTTGATCGACTTTTTGTATGAAGGTATAGAATGGCAAACAAAAACACCTGCAACCGCTATTTCCGACTAAAAAATCGAACAGCGACCACAGGTGCAGCATTTATTGTCATTCATTTAATTAAAAACTTAGATAGTACCGTGCACCTGTCGTTGATTAATGCGACCCAGGCGACATCCTTGCACTACAGCTCGAGTCAGGCACTCCTCCGGCACATGAACTAATTTGCTTATGGCTGCTTCCTTCCGGACCTGACCCGTTCACAAACGTTCATTGCGGAGGACCCAACTGTCAACACTGCTCACAAGTGCCAAGACCCCACATCAGCATAACCTAAAACAGGAATTCAACCTCGCTACAGCGGACTGCGAGTTACAGGGCACCGCTACCTCCCCGTCTAGCACGGCAAAAATAAGTATAGCCGATTCTGACCTAAAGCGCAACTCGTGTATCATGGTGAAATATATGGATGATGCTTATTTTCTTGTTTCTACGTGCACATTATAGCGTGGCATATTATATTGCACAACGGATTGAGCCTTTAATTGCAACTTCTCCATCTCCGCATCGGTTAAGCTTTTTTTCACTTTCAAGTTAACATGCATTTCGGATCCGTTGATGATAATTTGCGATTGCTCGATACCATCAATAGGTTTAAGCACTTGCTCTACAAAGTTGTTATCTGTATTGTAATTTTGCGTTGAATTCCGTTTCAGCAGGTTTGGATTGCTATTGGAATAGCCCATGTAGCCGTCATTGTGATACGACTTTGACTTCATGGATGATTGATTGCCACAACCACCAACGATCAGCCCAAACATGCATATCATCGTGACCGACAGCCAAACCCACCTGCGACTTTTATAAGAAACGGCCTGTTTATTAAGCAACAAAAAAACCTCCCTTCTATCCAATAGGATGGCTGAGGGAGGTTCTTGTATTCTGCCAAATAAAGGCGGAACGATTTGTAGTATTAGATACCGTATTTCTTCTTGAAACGATCGACGCGGCCGCCGGCATCCAGGAACTTTTGCTTACCCGTGTAGAATGGGTGGCATTGGGAGCAAACCTCTACGCGAAGACTCGATTTAATCGAACCAGTCTCGAAAGAATTGCCACAAGCGCAAGTAGCTGTAATGACGTGGTATGTCGGATGAATACCTTGTTTCATCTCGTTTTCCTCCTTTTGCCCTGAGTCACATGCGGTCCCAGAGTTAAATCATACAACTTGGATTATAGCATGAACTGATTTAACGTTGCAATGAATAATCACTCATATACAAATATTAACGAAACTTACTACTTTTAAGCTTCCTATTTGAGCAAAGCCRCAGGCGGCACATGCGTATAAGAACCAATTACAACATCAGGAAGCTCTTCACGGAAAATTTCTAGCATTTGCTTCATTCCGTAAATTTCTCCTTGCGCCTTAGGAATAATGGCCAAGTAGCTCTCCGGATCAATATTTAGATTCCGCATTTGGATAAGCTTCAGACCTGTCCGCTTCACAAAACCAATCATGGCTTCGATCTCTTCTTCACGGTCCGTAACACCGGGGAATATCAAATAATTAATCGATGTGTATACCCCTTTATCCGTTGCATATCTTAGTGACTTCTCAACATTTTGCAGATTATAACCGCGCGGCTTGTAGTAGGCATTGTAATGATCATCGAGCGCACTTATGGTACTAACCCGCATGAGATTAAGACCTGCATCGACAATAGCACGCATAAAATCAGTCAACCCGGCATTTGTGTTGATGTTGATATAACCTAGTGATGTTTGGCTTCGTACGCGGCGCATCGCTTCGACAATGATTTTGGCTTGTGTCGACGGTTCGCCTTCACAGCCTTGACCAAAGCTTATAATCGATTCCGGCTCACGTAAGTGCTCCATCATAATTTCAACGATTTCATCAACAGTAGGCTTAAAGTTCATCCTTGTCTGAGGGGCTACGAATCCACTGTCATCCGGTTGCTCGGATATACATCCGAAGCAGCCTGCATTACAGGAGTAGGATACTGGCACACCGCCCTCCCAGCGACCCAAGAAGGTATTAGACGAGGTTAAGCATTCATAGCCTAACGCACAGTTTGATAAATGCTTGTACAAACGGTTTTCCGGGTACTTGGCAAGTATACGTTCAACCTGTATACCCAGCTCTCCACGGTCGCAGTTAAGCGGATCCCATCTCTCTGGGTTATCTGTTTGCTCTGCAGTTACATAAAAGTTGCCGTCTTTCCACACAACAGCTGTATAACCAAATAGCGGCAGCTTCTCATTCTTATCCGCTTTGACATAGCCAGGCAGACAAAGACGAGTATAGCCCTGAGGCATTAACGCGCCTACAGCTTGCACTTCGCCTGGCATTACTTGCATCTCACCAGTATCCGGGTTTAGCCCGATTGGTCTTGTGAAGGGCAGGCTGACGAGGGTAGCCCCGTGCGGCAGAGGAATTAATTCATCCTCCATAATTTCAACGATCATATCACCGCTTCGTCCTAAAGCAACAAAATCGGGATGGTCAAATACATTTCCCTGTTCATCCGCATATACGAGATTCATGTTGTTCTCCTTCCTGCGGTCTTACGATCCGTGCGTCGTTCTTGGCGTTGGACGCCGATTAGTCGTCGGACTGTTTGTGTTTGATTTGATGCCGGACCGCTCCGGCTTTATTGGAACTGAAGTATCAAGTGACATAAGGAACTGTTCATTATTATCGCTGTCAGCCAGCTTTTTCAAGAAATTATCGACATAATCAGGCGTATCCGTCATATTTCTGCGTATAGCCCATACTTTATCCAGCTCTTCCTTCGTAAGCAGCATCTCTTCTCGACGCGTCCCTGATCTGCGCAAGTCAAGCGCAGGGAAAATACGTCGTTCCGAAAGCTTCCGATCGAGGTGCAGCTCCATATTTCCCGTACCTTTAAATTCTTCATAAATAATATCATCCATACGAGATCCCGTCTCGATCAATGCGGTTGCCAAGATCGTTAAGCTGCCGCCTTCTTCGATATTACGAGCGGAACCAAAAAACCGCTTCGGACGATGGAATGCCGCAGGATCAATACCGCCGCTAAGCGTTCTTCCAGATGGAGGAATAACCAAATTATAAGCCCGCGCAAGACGAGTGATACTATCCATTAAAATAACAACGTCCTTCTTATGCTCAACAAGACGAAGTGCTCTCTCAAGGACTAGTTCAGTTACTTTAATATGATTTTCAGGCAGCTCATCAAAAGTAGAGGCTATTACCTCACCCTTAACCGAGCGCTGCATATCCGTTACTTCCTCCGGCCGCTCATCAATAAGCAATACAAACAGCTTAATATCAGGACGATTCTCAGCGATACTATKTGCAATTTCTTTAAGCAAAAGAGTTTTACCGGTTTTCGGCGGCGCAACGATCAATCCCCGTTGACCAAGACCTACAGGCGCGAGTAAATCCATCATTCGTGTAGAAAGCTTCGACTTCGTTGTTTCAAGCACTAGTTTCTTATCTGGATAGAGAGGAGTAAGGGCAGGGAAATGGAGTCTTTCTGAGGCCGTATCTGGGTTTTCACCATTGACAGCATTAACTTGCAGCAATCCAAAATAGCGTTCATTCTCTTTAGGAGGTCTGCATTTACCTGACACAAGATCGCCGCTGCGCAAATCAAATCTGCGAATTTGGGAGGCAGAAATATAAATATCTTCTTTGCTTGGTAAATAGTTAATAGGCCGCAAAAACCCGAAACCTTCAGGTAAAATATCAAGAACGCCTTCCATAAACATGAGGCCGCTCTTCTCCGCCTGCGCACGCAGTATAGCGAATATTAATTCTTTCTTCTTCAACGTGCCATAATAAGCGATTTGAAATTGCTTCGCTAATTTGTATAAATCCGTTAACTTCAATTCTTCTAGATCCGCGATCTGAAGATCTGTCATATTCTCACCACTTTATTCAGTTTTCATTAGGAGATTGTTTGTCATAGAAAAAGCTCACACACTTGATTAACCATCATTGCCGAATTAAACGCCATCTATTCCCAGGTGGCGTTATCCGCGTTTGTCTTATTCATTAGAATCTATTTCACGCCAAACTTCCGCGCCTAACAGACATAAATTTTCAACTAAATTATCATAACCTCGATCAATATACTCAACATTCGATATTTCAGTGACACCTTCTTCAACCGTTAATGCTGCTACTACAAGCGCTGCTCCAGCACGTAAATCCGCAGCCTTCACCTTAGCGGCATTTAACTTTCCACCCTCAATAATTGCCGAACGGCCTTCAACACGAATATTAGCACCCATCCGAGCTAGTTCAGGTACATGCTTAAAACGAGTACCATACACATAATCAGTCAAAATACTAACGCCTTCCGCCTGCGTAAGCAAACTCGTCATTGGAGATTGTAAATCAGTAGGCAATCCAGGATACACCAATGCTTTCACATCAATAGATGAATAATTGGGCCCTCCGATAATTCGAATGGATTCATCCATTTCAATAACTTCTATGCCCATTTCAATCAGCTTAGCAGTCATTGCTTCCAAATGTTTCGGAATCACATTATCAATAAGGACATTACCACGAGTTGCAGCGGCCGCAATCATATATGTGCCTGCTTGAATACGATCAGGAATAATGGAATGACGGCAACCGTGCAACCGTTCGACCCCTTCAATTCGAATCGTTTCAGTTCCGGCACCTTTAATTTTCGCGCCCATGGCATTAAGGAGAGTAGCAACATCTATAATCTCAGGCTCTTTTGCCGCATTTTCGATAACTGTTAACCCCTGAGCCCTTGAGGCAGCAAGCATAATGTTGATAGTTGCTCCGACACTTGCAACGTCCAGATAAATCTTTGCTCCGCGCAATTGTTTCGCGGAAATTTTCATCGAACCATGCTCATTAGTTACCGTGGCGCCCAATGCTTCAAACCCTTTAATATGTTGATCAATCGGTCTTGGTTCGAAGTTACAGCCTCCTGGCAGCCCAATTGTTGCTTCCCCGAATCTTCCTAGCATAGCACCCATCAGGTAATACGATGCACGCAGCAGCTTTACTTTTCCATTAGGCATTGGCTTCGAGCATAGCCCAGAAGGATCAATGCGCATCATATCGCCATCTCGCTTCACAACAGCGCCAAGGTCTTGCAAAATTTCACTATAAATAGCTACATCACTAATCATAGGTAGATTGTCTAAAATCACTTCTGACTCTGCCAATATTGCTGCCGGTACAAGAGCAACTGCACTGTTCTTTGCACCGCTAATTTGAACGGTCCCATTCAGCGGCCGTCCTCCGCGTATCATCAATTTCTCCATCTAATTAGTGTTCCTCCCGTGAGTTGGAAGAGAATAAAGGAAAAACCGCCATGTCAAGCGTAAACGGCATACACCATTCCCACTCTCTGTTATAAGGCGGTTTATCTTCCCTTGCTCTTATTGTTACGCTTGGTTGTTACTTCCGAACAAGCGGATTCTTTCTTGAATAACAGCCTTCATCGCTTGGCGTGCAGGAATTACATCAGTGAACGCGATACCCATATAATTCGAGGCGCCTTCGCTAACTCCATATACAAAAGGGGAGTTTTCTTCCGTTGCGGCTTCAACCGTTGCCTGTGCAAACTCCAGGTTGTTCATATTGAACTCACCTACAGTAAACTTGTTAGCTTTTGCTCTTGGCAAAATTGCATTCATAGAAACTAACGGCATAGTTGTCTTTCCTCCTATATGTTAACCATCGTTCAACAAGCCCGACTTATCATTCTGAGTTATTATAACATAACGCACGTTGAAAAAGTAAAGCTTGTTTTACTGCTGCAATGCTCAAAGATCAGCGTTTAAGACGGTTCTATAACAAATAGTTCACTAATCCTAAGCCCCTTAAATAAAAACAGCACCGTCTCTGTAAGCAAGCGACGATGCCATTTGAAAGTAAAAGTTAGGAACCAATTGCAAATCTACTCGTAGAATTACCGCCTTGCAGCTGCATATTCACAGCTATTCGCATCTCATCGATATCAAAAGGCTTTGTGAAATGCATGAGCGCGCCTAGGTCAGTAGCTTCCTTAATCATATCTAATTCACCATATGCGGTCATCATGATGACTTTAATGCTGCGATCGATCGCTTTCACATGCTTTAAAATTTCCAAGCCATCCATACCAGGAATTTTCATGTCCAGTAATAGGAGATCAGGAGCATCGTTTTTGACGATTTCTAAAGCAAGCTTGCCATTAGAAGCCTGAAACGTGTTGTAGCCTTCACTACTGAAAACTTCCATCAACAATACACGAATACCGTTCTGATCATCGACAATCAATACTTTCTTCTTCTCCAACTCCAACTACCCCCCGCGACTGAGCCATACCAACAAAATTGGCCAGCCCTTCCATAATAGTTAATATATTCGCTAAAGTGAATATATTATCCTGCTGGTAGTTGGAAAAAGTTATCGGAATTTGTTAAAGAATATGCCATGGGCATAAAGCATTGTTTATTACTTAGAATAGTTAAGTGCAGCTTCGACAAATCCACGGAACAAAGGCTGCGGACGATTTGGTCTAGATGTGAATTCCGGATGGAATTGCACCGCTAAGAACCAAGGATGATTAGGCATTTCTACCATCTCGACTAAACGTCCATCTGGTGAAGTGCCCGATATTTTCAAGCCAGCAGACTCGATTACTTCACGGTACTCATTATTGAACTCATACCGATGACGATGGCGTTCATACACAAGCTCATCATTATATGATCTCTCAGCCAATGAACCTGGAGTTAACTTACAAGGGTAAAGCCCAAGGCGCATCGTGCCACCCATATCTTCAATGTCCTTCTGATCCGGCAAGAGGTCGATAACCGGGTACGCTGTGGACGGATTAATTTCTGAACTGTTTGCATTAGCTAGTCCCACTACATTACGTGCATATTCAATAACAGCAACTTGCATACCTAGGCAAATACCGAAGAATGGAATATTTTGTTCGCGAGCATATTTAATTGCTGTAATCTTACCTTCAATACCGCGATCACCGAATCCGCCCGGAACAAGAATACCTTGAATGCCTTTAAGTTGTTCTGCAATGTTGTCATCTGTTAGGTCTTCTGCATGAACCCAGCGTATTTTAACTACCGAATCAGCAGCTATACCGGCATGTTCCAACGACTCCACAATACTAAGGTAAGCATCATGAAGCGCAACATATTTACCGACAATCGCAATCTCAGTCGTTTTATGAAGCGACTTAACGCGTTGAACCAGTGCTTCCCATTCACGCATATCCGGCTGTTCTGTAGTCAGCTTCAAATGGTTGACTACGATTTCATCAAGGCCCTCTTCACGAAGCATTAGTGGCACTTCATATAGGGTTGAAGCATCACGGCATTCCACAACCGCATTTGCATCGATATCGCAAAATAGGCCGATCTTCCGTTTCAAGTCATCAGCAAGAGGATGCTCAGTACGACAAACGATAACATTTGGTTGAATACCGATGCTGCGTAATTCCTTAACACTATGCTGCGTAGGTTTTGTTTTCACTTCACCAGCAGCTTTGATATAAGGAATAAGCGTAACGTGAATGTACATAACATTATCACGTCCGATATCGCTTTTAATTTGGCGAATCGCTTCTAGAAACGGCAAACTCTCGATATCGCCGACAGTGCCTCCGATTTCTGTAATAACTACATCGGAACCCGCTTCTTTGCCAGCGCGGAATACACGCTCTTTAATTTCGTTTGTAATATGCGGAATCACTTGGACTGTACCGCCAAGATAATCACCGCGACGTTCTTTTGTAATAACGTTCGAATAAATTTTTCCTGAAGTCACATTGTTATTCTTCGATAGGTTAATATCGATGAAACGCTCATAGTGACCAAGATCCAAATCCGTTTCCGCTCCGTCATCTGTAACAAATACTTCGCCGTGCTGGTATGGACTCATCGTTCCCGGGTCCACGTTAATGTATGGATCAAATTTTTGAATAGTTACTTTGAGACCTCTGTTCTTAAGCAATCTTCCGAGCGAGGCAGCTGTAATCCCTTTGCCCAAGGACGACACTACGCCGCCGGTTACAAATATATATTTGGTCACTGTGATGATACCCTCCAAGCCCTTATGGTTAATATTTAGGTTTGCCCATTTACTCGATAAACATGGATGCAGATACACTCTACATATCCATCCAGTTTGTGGGAATACATCCTACAGATCTATCCCTCACAAACAAAAAAAGTGACACCCGTAGTTACGGGGCACTTTTCCGTTTGGCATATATAAAAATATAAGAAAGTATAAGTATCGTACTTATACTCTTCTTATATTTAAGCGCGTAACAAGTCTTTGCTGCCCAAAGTGCGCTGCTAGCCGTTTACGCTTGTATGCGTTATTTGTTAACCGATTCTTAAGCCCATGAGATAGTTTACTCTGACCGTATAGGACCTGTCAAGCTAAACTGGGCATGACATTGTTCGTACGTAAGCGCAAAGAGCTCATACAGCCTTATGGACTCACGACACGATTTAAAAAGTATAGATTCATCCAAGATTTAAATAGAGTGGAATGAATGGTTATGCATTCCTTTTAACTACTTGTCATCATCTTCATCTTCGTCATCGAAATCTTCGTCACTATCTGAATCGTCATCGTCTACTGAAGTCAGATCACCATCGACTTCTTCCTCATCGATTTCTTCATCATCAATAACGACTTCTTCATCGACTTCTTCTTCCGCTTCTGCTTCTTCAAACTCTTCACGGTCTTCGTCGAATACGTCGTAGTCTTCTTCAGCTGCGTAAGTATCCTCTTCCTCGTCCAGTCCATCATCATCATCTAAATCATCATCATCATTGATGATACGAGTACGCTTCGCATTACCTACAGGATCCTCGGAACGCTCAACTGGATACCAGCGCTTCAATCCCCACATGTTACTTCCCATGCATGCAAAACGACCATCAATGTTGATCTCTGTGTACACCTGAGCGATAAATTGATTAATTCCGTCTGCGGAAAGACCGCGTATCTTAGCGATCTCCATCATTAGATCGCGATAATAATAAGGCGTATTAGCCGCTTTCAGCACCTCAAAGGCCAAATCGACCATAGGCATTTCCTTAATACGTTCAGGATCCAGCTTTAAAGTAAAATTGCTGCTGCTCATATGGACACATCCTCTCTTACCAATCTATTTATATAGCCGTTTACGTTAGTCAAAGTATAGTAAAACCTATTTCATGCAAAAAAGCAAGCGCCCCTCGAACCCTCTTCATAGCTTGGACTAAAATGCAAAAAGCGAAAGGATTATCCCTCCGCCTTGACTGTATCCAACCGGCCGCCAAACAATGTTTCGAATCTTGGACGTAAGAGCCCCTGAGAACTCTTTGTTCATACTATGTCCAGTATTCATTTTTGACACGGATTTATGCCTAATTATATGAAAAAAGGCAAGTTGCTCATGCAGTCGAAGTCATTCATTCATACAATAGTTCAGCATCGTCCGTCGGGAGGGGAAGCCAAAATTGGACACCACCGCTTTTATCCGCTTATTGCAGGATACGATGGCTGGTACGGACATAGCGAGATCAAAGCGAATTATTCGCTTTCAGTATGTGAGCGACTACAAACGCTTCCTTAAGCAACTGTCAGAAGTCCCTTCGTCGTCACCTTTAAAGATCATTAGAAAAATACCGATTATTCAAGGCATTTCTTGCTGGCTGCCGGACAAGGAAACACTTGAGTACTTCTCAGAAAGCTTATCATTTGAGAAGGATTGCCAAATCAGTGTGAATGCCTCTACGCAGAAATCAATATCAGTAGAAAAAGGAATACCTTGGGGCGTCAATCAGATTAAGGCTCCGCTTGCGTGGAGCACTACAACTGGTCATCGCATAAAAGTCGGTGTCATTGACACAGGTGTCGATTTTAGTCATCCTGATTTGCGCCACTCACTGTCGCGCGGTATTAATTTGCTCAATCGCAGTATTTATCCGTATGACGACAATGGGCATGGAACGCATATTGCTGGCACCATTGCTGCCGCTAACCAGCCTCAAGGAATGATCGGTGTCGCTCCTCGTGCGATCATCTCACCGATCAAAGCATTCGACCAGAACGGAAGCGCTTATGTATCCGACATTATTCTCGGTATCGAATGGTGTATAAGAAACCAAATAAATGTCATAAACATGAGCTTTGGTATGCGCACCAAAAGCAAAGCACTGCTAGGCGCCGTAGTGAATGCGTATAATGCCGGTATCATTATCGTCGCGTCCTCAGGAAACGACGGGAAACGACGTTCGGTTGATTATCCTGCACGTTATCCGCAAACGATATCTGTTGGTGCCACAACGAAGCTTCGGCGCGTTGCGCCTTTTAGCAATCGCGGCACATTCATTGATGTTTATGCGCCCGGTGACAAAATCACCTCCGCATGGCTTAGAGGCAAATATCATGAGATGAGCGGAACCTCAATGGCAACCTCGCATGTTAGCGGAGCCATTGCGCTCATGCTGTCCGAGAAGCCAGGTCTTTCTCCAACTGAAATAAAGTCGATTATAAAACGCTCCATTCAGCCGCTTAGAGGCAACAAAGCTCGCCGAATAATCGGTGAGCTTGACGTGATGCGTATGCTGCAAGCCGTGGGTAAGCTTTAAGCCCTCGGCTTTCTTTTGATTATTCTAAAGCTTACATGCGATCAGGCGCTGATACGCCCATCAGACGCAATACATTAGCTAGTGATATGCGAACAGCAGTAAGGAGCGCTAAGCGAGCCTGTGTCTGCTCAGCATCTTCTGTAATAACACGTTCTGCTCTATAGTAGCTGTGGAACTGCGAAGCCAGCTCATATAGATAACGAATAAGACGATGCGGCGCATATAGCGCAGCGGCCTCGGAAATTTCTTGCGGAAGCTCTCCGACTTTGCGCAAAATATCGAACTCTGCTTCTGTGCTAAGCTTGCTGAAATCAATTTTATCTAACGAATCCAGAACGACACCTTGCTCCTCTGCCTGTCTGAATATGCTGCAAATACGCGCATGCGCGTACTGCACATAAAATACCGGGTTTTCATTAGATGTTGAAATAGCCAAATCCATATCAAAATCAAGATGAGAATCCATGCTGCGCATCGTGAAGAAATAACGAATAGCATCCACGCCCACTTCATCCATTAGATCCTGCATCGTTACTGCTTTACCAGTACGCTTCGACATTTTCATTTTCTCGCCGTTTTGGAACAAGCTGACCATTTGAGCAATTAGAACCGTCAATTTAGCCGGATCATTTCCAAGAGCTTCCATCGCTGCCTTAACACGTGGAATATATCCATGATGATCAGCCCCCCAAATGTTGATCATTTGATCATATCCACGGCTGTACTTATCCCGATGATATGCGATATCAGGTGTCAAATACGTATATGATCCGTCATTTTTCACCAGAACGCGGTTTTTGTCATCACCGAATGTCGTAGTGGACAACCAAGTTGCCCCTTCCTCCTCATATACATGACCTGTAGCTTTGAGTGCTTCAAGGCCCTGTTCTACTAAACCGCTCTCATAGAGTGAGGTTTCACTGTACCAGACGTCAAAAGGTGCACGGAAGCGTCCTAAATCACGCTTGATTTTGTCTAATTCCCGCTCCAAGCCGAATTGACGGAAAAACGTGAAGCGCTCCTCGTCAGGCAGTTCGAGCAGTTTATCTCCCTCTTGTTCAACAAGCAGCTTCGCGAATCCAATGATATCCTCGCCATAATAGCCATCTGCCGGCATTTCTGCAGATTGTCCGAGCGCTTGACGATACCGTGCTTCAATAGACACAGCTAGGTTCTCTACCTGCTTACCAGCATCATTGATGTAATATTCCCGTGTTACTTGGAATCCTGCATAATCTAGTACATTGCACAAAGCATCGCCAACCGCAGCTCCCCGAGCATGCCCAAGATGAAGGCTTCCCGTAGGATTGGCGCTTACGTACTCTACCTGAACGCTCTTCCCATCACCTGCATTGGTTCTACCATAGTCTTCTCCTGCTTTAATCGCTTCAATGACAACAGGATAGAGATAGCTTTTGTCGAGTGTAAAGTTAATAAACCCTGGACCTGCTATTTCAGCAGATTCTATAGATGCTTTCTTATTATCTAAGTGAGCGATAATTGCTTCTGCGATTTGCTTCGGATTGCGCTTAGCGATTTTCGTTAACTGCATGGCCGCATTAGTAGCTAAATCGCCATGAGTCTTATCCTTAGGCACCTCTAGCACAATGGCTGGAAGTTCCTCTTGTGTAGCTAGACCAGCAGAAACAACAGATTCAGCGATTGCTGATCTAACCTTCTCATACATCGTATCGAGTACATTGGTATTCATTAATTTAGTTCCTCCTGTATATGGAGCCGAATATGAAACCGGCCCGACAATTGTTCACCAACAAACATTTCATACTGCCACTCTATAGTGAAGGGCAGCCTTGACGGCAAGTCTGCAGCTCCACCTGCTGCTTCATTTGCTTTTTGCAACGAAAGCATTGACGTAACTGTCTCGAGCGGGAAGTTCGTCACAGCCGAGCGATAATGCCCTTCTCGCCGTTGCCCAGGTGTGAACAGCTGTTCCAATTCAATAGCACCGCGCCGTACTATAGACAGCTCCTCCGGTCGGTATCGAATGATTGTACGCACCTCGCCGGACTTTGCATCACCTTCCACAGCCTGTTCTGTGTAACGAATGAAGATCGATCGTTCCTTACGAAACCATTCACCCTCATAGGCGTGGGTAGTTGAGTCACCATCCAGCACACTTTCAAGTATGATTTTCACGTTTCTGTTTTCTTCCATAGCCTTGCTCCTGTTTTCAGTCTAATCGTAATCTTATGTAACTACTATATACAGGTAGCATCCTAATTT
>NZ_JBFUHJ010000095.1:0-16620 GCF_056402455.1 Paenibacillus sp. P4_A7
GGCTTTACGAGAGGTTGGTCTCGCAATTGGTGAGCCGCCAGCTACACGCGGTTATACACCTTCTGTATTTGCGGCACTGCCTAAACTGCTTGAACGAGCAGGAACCGGACCAACGGGTTCGATTACTGCTTTTTACACCGTCCTAGTTGATGGTGACGATATGAATGAGCCAATAGCGGACGCTGTCCGCGGTATTCTGGACGGTCATATTGTATTGAGTAGACAATTAGCACATAAGGGACATTTTCCGGCTATCGATGTTTTAGCTTCCGTAAGCAGGGTTATGAAAGAAATTGTAACGGAAGAACAACAGGATGCGGCGAATGAACTGAAAAAACTACTGTCTATTTATAAAGATTCGGAAGACCTCATCAATATTGGGGCGTACCAACGAGGATCTAATGCAGAAATTGATTTGGCGCTTGAACACATTGACTCTATTCAAACCTATACGAAACAAAAAACGACTGAAAAGGTTAGCTTAGAGGAAGCGCAGGATCGATTAATTACTGATTTCTACAGGAGCTGATCCATTAAATGGCGTCATTTCGTTATACCTTTCAAAAGGTCGTTGATTTAAAAGGAAGTGAAAAGACCCAAGCTGAATGGATTCTGTCTTCCGCTATTGGAGCACTTACTGCAGAACAACAGTCTTTAAAGCAACTAGAAGCAACTCGTCACGACTGGGAGCAAAAGCTGCTGGACGCATCTCAAACTACTATAGCGCTGTCAGAGCTTAAGGTCATCCAACAATATTTGGATTATTTATTAGCATGTATTACAAATAAATTGACTGATGTGAAGCATGCACAAAAGGCGGTTGAGCAAAGCAGATTAAAGCTTTCTGACAAGATGAAAGACGAGAAGGTATGGCTTAAATCAAAAGACCATGCACTCGAACGGTTCCGGTACGCTTTGCAAATCAAAGAGCAAAATGATCTAGATGAGATGGCTACCGTCCGTTTCATGATACCAACCCCATAAAGTGATGTGTGACGCCGGCTAGAGGGAGTGAATGAAATTGGCGGGTCCTGAAATGGAAAAGCAAAGTTACAGCATGTTGGAGAGAATTATGTTTTTGATGACACCTATTTTATTTACGATCGTGTTGTTGGGTGTGCTTTTTACCTTGTTCAATGTCGATTTTCGTAACAAGGTATTTGAAGCAGGAAACTCGGTCCCTTTTCTTAAAGACGTTCTTCCTGAGCCAAAGGTTGCAAACAATCCGAATGATGATGACAAACTGAAAAATGAAAACTTGTCAGCGAAAATTGCTGATCTTCAAACAAAGTTAACAGCAGTGGAAAACGAATTGGCTCAAGCAACGCAAACAAAGGCTTCACTAGAACAATCCTTTAAAGATTTGGAAAGTGATAATGCACAGTTAAAAAGAGTCAATGATGAGCAGTTACTCGAAGATGAGCAATATGAAGTTAAAATTCAAGAGCTGGCTAGTATGTTTTCAAAAATAACGCCAAGTAAGGCAGCACCTATATTACAGAGTATGACGCTTGAAGAAATGGTGCTTGTGTTCTCATCGATGCGAGCAGATGATAGGGTTCGGATTATGGAAAAGATGAATCCACAAACGGCAGCTGACGCAGCAATGATGCTCAAGGATAGTGTGAAGTCCAAAGATTTACAAATATCTGCTTTGCAATCGAGACTGGACAGTCAGAAGACGAAAGATACAAAACCGGCATCCTCCCTTCTAGATCAAGAGCAATTAAGCGGGACGTTTACAGCGATGGACGCAAAAAGTGCTGCTGAGCTTTTAATCAAAATGGTTGATGTCAGTCCAAGTAAGGTGCTTCGCATTTTGAATGCCGTAGACAACAATGCTCGCTCAGCGATTATTGCTCAAATGTCTGCTCTTAATGAAGCGACAACAGCTCAGCTTGTATCTAAGTTAATGCCCGGCAACTAGCTATATATTTAATCCTTCTAAATCGAAGATTTGAAAGGAGGTGAAAAAAATGGAAATGATGATTCCGCAAATAGCATCCGGACATGCTCAAGCTCAGTCAACTGGGAGCAATCAACAAAGCAAAAGTGCTGGCGGTGTGGTATTTCAAAATGCACTGGTTCAACAAATTAGCAACGAGACTGCCCTAAATACAGAATCAGCTCAAACTGGAACGTTGGTAATGAATATTACACAGCCAGAAACAACTGCAATTGAAGGGACAATAGTTACATCAACGCTTTCTGAACTAATGTCTATCATTGACGGTTTAATAGAGCAATTACATACTCCACCGATAGAAGATGAGAAACTGAAAGCTGATGATGAACTGAAAATTGTTGAGTTAGAAGCAGCTCTCGACCAGATGTTAGCCTTACTATCGCTTATGGGTGTTCCAGTGACTGCTGTTCAACAACCCAACAAGGTTGTCGTTGGCGAAGAAGGAAGCTTTGCTATTGAGAAGGATGTATCTGCAGCAAGTATTAAGAGCAGCTTGCAAGACACACTTCTTCATCTTCAAGCATTGCTTCAGCAAGGAACAGTGAAGCATGTTCAGCAAAAGGAGCCCACTGCACTTATCGGGCAACAACTGCAAGCTTTAACAGCTCTGTTGGAAGGTGAATCAGTCGTTGCTCCTAAGTCTGATGTGAAGTCAACACCAGTCACACAGCAAATGTTAGTAGCACAAGCTGTGCCGCAGGCAGAAGTGAGCTCGATGCTGCAGAGGCTATCGCAACAAGTTGTACATCCATCTTACCTGACTGCTGCTGTAGCAACAGGTGAGTTAGCTGCTGAAACTGATTCACAGCTTATGTTGCCTGATGATTTATCGCTAGTACAATTGACGGCTAATTCTTCAGATCCTTCACGTGGACTCGCAGCTTTAGCATCAAAGGCAGCGACTTCCTATGTTTTTGCAGATGAGTTTGCTAACTCGATGACAGGAATGATTGTTCAAAAGTTTGATCTGACTACTTTAAACGGAGTCTCCGAGGCAAAAATCATGTTGTTCCCTGAGCATTTAGGTCAGGTTGACGTACGTATTACGATGCAAAATGGTTTATTAACAGCTATTTTCCAAACGGATACAGCTATGGCCAAGGACATGCTCGACAACCAGATGTCTCAGCTAAGAGCTGCTTTGCAAGCTCAAGGCTTGATGGTTGATAAGCTGGAAGTATCGCAAGGCCAACTAGCCGCAGGTCTTTCACAGCAGCACCCAGGTCAAGGAAACGGAAAACAGCAATTTACTAATCAGCAATCGTCTTCGGGTAATGAAGGAGCGAATGAATCGGCATTCGAAACGGAATTAGTAGAGCAAGCTGTAGGTCGAGGCCTTGGATATGGCAGAGCCATTAATGTGAAGGCATAATTTATCATCCATTTAACTTGTAAGAATGGAGGTGAACAGAAATGACAAATGTAGTATGGCCAAACTATAACGTAGCCAATGTTCAAGCTGCTGCTGCTAAAAAGAAAGATACACTAGGGAAAGATCAATTTCTTAGTATTCTTGTCACACAGCTTCGCAATCAGGATCCAATGCAGCCACTACAGGACAAAGATTTCATCGCCCAGATGGCTCAGTTTACTTCCGTTGAGCAGTTGATGAATATGTCGACAGAGCTTCAACTAATGCGTCAGAATATAGGTTCAGCTTCTAGTTTGATCGGGAAAACGATTGAATGGAATGAGTATAACGAGGCTGGAGAAGTGATTACAGAAAAAGGTGTAGTTGATTCTATCCTTTCAAAAGAAGGCGTGTTATATGCTTCGGTAGGAGCAGTAGATATAGCGCTTGATTATGTGACCTCTATATCAGAAACGAAGGCTGGGTCTGGTGAGGGAGATGGATCATCGACAGATGAAAATGAAGGTGAAACCGATTCGGATTCTTCAAATTCACCTGGTGGTGAGGAAGGGGCTGAGACACCGTGAGTGACAGAATGAAAATTGGTCATTTATTTCCGGTAAAGTCTACACCGCTTCATTCAGCTAAAACAACTGCAAGCACTGCAACGCAATCGAATGAATTCAAAAGTATGCTGGATGCTAAAGTGCTTAAGTTCAGTCATCATGCTGAAGTACGGATGCAACAACGAGGAATAAAGCTGCAGCCTGAATCGCTGACGAAAATAATGGACGCGGTTGAAGACGCAGCATCAAAAGGCGCACAGGATTCGTTAATCGTATTTCGAGATATTGCAATGATAGTAAACGTTCCTAGCCGCACGGTTGTTACCGCTATGGATGGCAAACAAATGCAAAGTAATTTATTTACACAAATCGATAGTGCAATTATTCTTTCGTAAGGCTGGACCTAATTGGAGGCCTTAAGCTGCGGACCGACTGAAGCAGCTCTTATCTCAGTAGCTAAGCTTACGAAGTAAGTTTTGCTGCACAAAACTAAGCATTTGCTTACGAAGTAAGTTTTGCTCCACAAAACTTTTCAAGGAGGAACAAGATCAATGCTAAGATCGATGTATTCTGGCGTTTCAGGTATGCGTGGTTTTCAGACGAAACTTGATGTTATAGGTAACAATATCGCTAACGTAAACACAGTAGGCTTTAAAGCAGGCCGCGTCATGTTTAAAGATATTCTTAGTCAGACAGTTGCCGGTGTAACTGCTCCTGCAGAGGGTGAACGCGGAGGCGTTAACGCAAAGCAGATCGGATTGGGTGTTTCAATTGGTTCTATTGATACCGTTCATACGGCAGGTAGCGCGATGACGACCAACAATCCAACAGATTTACGGATAGATGGTGATGGTTTCTTCGCTGTAAGAGCGACTGAAGATTCTGAAACTCTTATTACTCGCGCAGGTAACTTCATGTTAGATGCTAATAGACAGCTAGTGACGGGTGATGGGTATTTTGTTCTATCAAGTGAAGGTGAAAATATAGTTTTGGAACCAGAAATTACTGCCTTTTCGATAGGTCAAGACGGAACCATTATGGGTGTAACAGCTGACGAAACTATTGCGGTCGCACAATTAGGTGTTGTGAAAGTAATAAACCCTAGTGGTTTGGAGAAGCTCGGAGGTAATATGTACCGCATTACTGCGAATGCAAATCCAGATGCTGCTATCGAAGAATTTTTGACTTTCGCTGGTGATCCTGAGCTTGGTACTGGTGCAATCATTTCTGGTCAGCTTGAAATGTCGAACGTTGATTTGACGGCAGAATTCACGGAAATGATCGTAGCACAACGTGGTTTTCAAGCGAATTCACGTATCATAACGACATCTGATGAAATTTTACAAGAGGTTGTTAACTTAAAACGATAGATAAGTCTTAACCAGTGGGAGGCTTACAAGCCTCCCCAAGGTGTGAGGGGGTAACTAATGATAACGGTAACGCGTTTAAACGGAACGAAAGTAACAATTAATGCCCTTTTAATTGAAGTGATTGAGGAGGCAGCAGATACTGTTATAACGCTAACGACAGGGAAGAAGCTGGTTGTTAAAGAAAAAACAGCTGAACTGTTGTTGCTTAATGAGCAGTTTCTTCGTACGATTGGCCTCATTGCGGCGGCCCAGATGACTGAACAAACGGAGGGTCCATCGAGATGAAGAAAATGATGCCATGGTTAATAACCATCTTATTGGCGATTACGTTAATTGCAATTGTTTCCATTATTTTATTCAAATCGATCTTAAATGAAGAGACAGGTGAAAAAACAGCTGATAGCAAACCTGTTGAAGTAAAGGTGCTTTCTGCAGATGATCGTCTGAAAGTAACTTCGGAGTTAAAGGAATTCAAAAGAAATTTGAAAGACACTGAGTTTCTTGTCGTACTCAGCTTCGCGTTCCAATTAGACAATAAGAAAACAAAAGAAGATTTCGACAAGCTGATTGATATCGAGGTAAAGCCGATTATTAACCGCACAATAGCAGATATGACGGCAGAAGAGCTTCATGGATCTGTAGGCGAAGATGCACTTGAATCTAAGCTATTGAACTTGATTAACCCGATCATGCCAAAAGGAAAGCTGGTAAAAGTTGAAATTACCGAAATTATTATTACTGAACTATAACTTTGAATGCCAACATTCCTCGAAGGAGGTGAGATAATTGGTTGATGTTTTATCGCAAAACGAAATTGATGCTATACTCGCTGCGTTAGATTCAGGTGAGATGAATGCAGATGATCTAAAGAAAGAAGAAACCACACGTAAGGTTAGTGTTTATAATTTTAAACGCGCCGTTCGTTTTTCGAAGGATCATATTCGCAGCTTAACTCGAATCCATGAAAACTTCGCGCGATATTTAACTACTTATTTCTCAGCGCAACTTCGCACATTTGTTCAAATTAATGTAGTACAGGTAGAGCAATTACCGTACGATGAATTTATTCGATCCATTCCGAAGATGACGATTTTGAATGTTTTTGAAGCGGAGCCATTGGAAGGTCGAATGGTACTAGAGGTTCATCCCAATGTGGCATATGCCATGCTGGATAGAATGCTAGGCGGTCAAGGTGTTGCGCCCTCAAAAATAAACAACTTAACTGAAATTGAAACGATTATTATGGAAAAGATTTTTAGCCGGACATTTGAAAGTCTGCAAGAAGCATGGAAAAGCGTAATCGATATTTCACCAAGACTTGAAGCGTTAGAAACGAATCCGCAGTTCATGCAAATTGTGTCACCGAACGAAACGATTGTTCTTATTTCTTTTAGCACCAAAATTGGTGAAACAACCGGTATGATTAATCTATGCATTCCGCATGTTGTTATTGAACCCTTAATGCCAAAGCTGTCTGTACATCACTGGTTTGTCTCGCAGAAGAAAGCTCGTGCGCCTGAAGAGGTTGAAATATTAGAACAACGAGTCAATAAAGCAAAGCTGCCTATTGTTGCTGAGCTAGGTGAGTCGTCTCTGACCATAAAAGAGTTTCTTGGTCTAAATGTGGGAGATGTCATTTCATTAAAAAAATCAGTCAATGATGGTCTGAAAGTTAAAGTTGGAGAAAAACTTAAATTCATAGGCAGTCCTGGTTCGATTAAAGATCGAATCGCAATACAGGTGGATGAAATTGTGAGCGAAGGAGCGGAAGAAGACTATGACGAGTAAGGACTATTTGTCACAAGAGGAAATTGATGCATTGCTTCGTCAATCATCCAATGACTCGGACGCGGAGCAATCGTCAGGGACTATAAAACAGTTATCTGACGTCTTATCCGAAATGGAAGAATCTGCATTAGGTGAGATTGGGAATATTACATTTGGAAGCGCGGCAACAGCACTTTCAACGTTGCTAGGTAAAAAGGTTGATATTACTACTCCACAGGTTACTCTTGTACGTAAAGATGAACTTGCAGATATTTTTCCCAAGCCTCATGTTGCTGTCAGTGTGCAATATGTAGATGGATTTCAAGGTATAAATTCTCTAGTCATTAAGACGAAGGATGCTCAAGTCATTGCAGATCTTATGCTTGGCGGGGAAGGAGACGTTGTTGTAGAAGAATTAAATGAGATTCATATTAGTGCAGTACAGGAAGCAATGAACCAAATGATGGGTTCTTCTGCGACATCTATGTCTACGATTTTTAATCGTTTCGTAAACATTTCTCCGCCAGGAATTGATATTTTAGACGTAAACACCGGCGATGGAATGGGGCATTTACCTTCTGCAGATTTATTCATCAAAATTTCTTTCCGTTTGACGATTGGTGATCTTATCGATTCAACCATTATGCAATTACTTCCGATAGATTTTGCGAAGCAGATGGTTGATATCTTAATGGGTAATGTGGAAGAAGAGGTCATCGCGCCTGTTCAACCGTCGATTCCAGCACCAGCTGTTGCTCAAGTAGAGTCAGCTATGCAGCAGACTGCTGCTGCTAGTCAGATTTATGCTGCTCCAGTGCAGCAAGCACCTTCTATTCCGTATCAAACACAAGCAGCTGGATTTGATATTCCGATGCAGCCGCCTGGTCCGCATACATATGGTCAAGCAGCAAATCGAAACGTTAATGTACAACCTGTTCAGTTTGCTAATTTCAACGCTTCACCGTTTGTACAGCAAGAAGAAACGAATCTTAATTTACTGCTCGACATTCCACTTAAGGTCACAGTAGAATTAGGAAGGACCCAAAAGCAAATTAAGGATATTTTAGAATTATCGCAAGGCTCAATTATTGAGCTGGACAAGCTGGCCGGCGAGCCAGTTGATATTTTGGTGAACAATAAGCTAATTGCAAAAGGTGAAGTTGTTGTCATCGATGAAAACTTTGGTGTTCGCGTAACCGATATCGTAAGTCAATGGGACCGTATTCAAAAATTACAATAACTTCCTAGGAGGAACAAAAAAGATGGCAAACCGCATTCTTATTGTAGACGACGCAGCTTTCATGCGCATGATGATCAGAGACATTTTATCCAAGAACGGCTACGAAGTTGTAGGTGAAGCACAGGATGGCGCACAAGCAGTTGAGAAGTATAAGGAACTAAGACCTGATCTGACTACTATGGATATTACAATGCCAGAAATGGACGGCATCTCCGCTTTGAAAGAAATTAAGAAAATTGATGGCAATGCAAAAGTAATCATGTGTTCTGCAATGGGACAACAAGCAATGGTAATCGATGCCATCCAAGCAGGCGCGAAAGACTTTATTGTTAAGCCTTTTCAAGCTGACCGTGTAATTGAAGCAATCAAGAAAACACTCGGATAAGGTAAACTATTATGTTTAACTTACATTCTCGAATTTCATTCGTATCTGCTTTTGGTATCATGCTCTGGCCTGGATTTGCGATTGCAGCAGCGAATGAAAGCAGCGCAAATACAGAAGAGCAGATGGTCTTCTCTGGTACAGATAATTTAGCAGGCAGTTTAGTATGGGTAATTGTTGCGCTTGCCATTGTTATTGTCTTAATTATATTGGTTATAAAGTGGTTGGCCCAGCGCAATCAATCGTGGGGAGCGAATCGTTCGCTTCGTTCCCTCGGCGGGATCGCACTTGGCCAAAACAACTCGCTTCAGGTAATCGAAATTGCAGGACGCATATATATCGTTGGTGTAGGCGAGAACATTACGCTACTTGATAAGATTGATGATCCGGAGCAAATACGTTCGGTTATGGATGCGCTTGAGCGTCAACCGAATAATGCTTGGTCACAGAATGCCATATCACAGTTGCTCAACAAATTACGCAACCGTGAAGAACAGTCTGTATCTGAACCATCAAACGAGCAATGGACTTCGTCTTCCTCCTTTGAAAATATGCTGCAAAGCAAGCTCTCTAAACAAGCCGATCGGAAGCAACAGATGGAAGCATTGCTTCATGACCCTAAAACAAATGAACGGTTGATGGATGATGAAAAATAAGTGGTGGATAGCAATTGTTGCCGTGCAGCTGCTCGCATTTCTTTCCAATAATCAAGCATTTGCTGAGCCTCTACCCGACATTTCCGTCAACATTGGCAACGGGGGCGGAGGGGGCGGAGAAAAGCCTGATACAAGCGCTTTATCCATTTTATTATTAATAACGGTATTGAGTGTAGCTCCTGCCATCATGGTATTGATGACTAGCTTTACACGAATTGTAATCGTTTTGGGTTTTGTAAGGACATCGCTGGGTACGCAGCAAATGCCGCCTAACCAAGTGTTAATCGGTCTTGCGATGTTTTTAACCTTCTTTATTATGGCTCCAACCTTCTCTCAAGTGAATGATGTGGCATTGCAGCCATATCTGAAAGGTGAGATAACGCAAACAGCCGCGTTTGAGAAAGCTGCTGTACCCATGAAGAAGTTTATGTTCTCTCACACGAGGGAAAAAGACTTGATGCTATTCATGAACTATACAAAAACTGAAAAGCCTAAAACTTTTGAAGATATTCCAATTACAGTATTGGTACCAGCTTATGCGATCAGTGAGCTGAAAACAGCCTTTCAAATGGGTTTTATGATTTTCATTCCTTTTTTGGTTATTGATATGATTGTAGCAAGTACGCTGATGGCAATGGGGATGATGATGTTACCCCCAATAATGATTTCATTGCCTTTCAAATTACTGCTATTCGTATTAGTCGATGGATGGTACTTAATTGTCAAATCATTATTGCTCAGTTTCAGCACGTGACAAAAGCAAGGAGGAACATTTAATGAGTACTGATTTCATTATCGGATTGGCTGGCGAGGCCGTCTTTGTGGTTTTGAAAGCCAGTGCGCCGATGCTCGTTCTTGCTCTGGTAGTTGGTTTACTTGTTAGTATATTTCAAGCGACAACTCAGATTCAGGAGCAGACATTGGCTTTCGTCCCTAAAATAGTAGCCGTTTTTTTGTCGATAATCGTCTTTGGTCCTTGGATTCTAAATACGATCGTCGACTTCACTTACAATCTGCTGAATAATCTTCATAAATACATCGGATAGGTTGTGGGTGAATGAATGCGGTTATACAAGGTTTCCCTATTTTTTTGCTTATATTTTGTCGAATAACTGCGTTTTTCGTCGTAGCTCCAGTTTTTTCGTCACGTGGTGTACCTAATACATTTAAAATCGGTTTGGGCTTTTTCATCTCATTTATCGTTTTTTTAACCTATGGAATGAAACAGTCTATTGTTCCGGACGCTGAATATTTGCTTATTGTTATACGAGAAATATTAATAGGCATCATGCTAGGATACATTGTCTATTTGTTTTTCTCGGTAGTACAAACCGCAGGTGCGTTCATGGACTTACAGATCGGGTTTGCAATGGCCAATGTCATAGATCCACATACAGGAACATCTGCACCACTGTTAGGTAATTTTAAATATATGCTGATGATGGTCATTTTTCTTATGATGAACGGTCACCACTACTTACTTACTGGTTTAATGGATAGTTACCAGTGGATGCCGTTATCCAATGAGATGTTTAGTAAACTTATGAGCGGGAGCATAACGGATTACTTAACTCGTTTGGTTGGCAATACGTTTCTTCTAGCCATTCAAGTATCGGCACCTTTGGTAGTGGCTATGTTTTTAACGGATGTTGGTCTTGGTTTCCTGGCTAAGACAGCGCCTCAATTTAACGTCTTTGTAATAGGTATTCCTTTGAAGCTTATTATTGGGCTGTTCTTGCTTATCTTGTTAATGCCTGGTCTTGCAGCAATATTCGAGCGACTATTTTCCATCATGTTTGAATCTATGGAACAGTTCTTCGGTATTGTGCAAGGGCCGCCTGGAAGGCAATAGGAGGCCAAACTGTGCGGATTTACCGTCTTAAGCTTAATTTGCAATTATTCAGTGGAGAGAAGACTGAAGAAGCAACACCAAAGAAGAAAGATGAAGCAAGGAAGAAAGGRCAAATTGCCAAGTCTCCAGATTTGCCAGGATCCTTAATTTTATTATTTTCGTTTCTTAGTTTTATCATGCTAGGCTCCTATTACAAACAGCATATAATGAGTCTGTTTGGCAATCTTTTTGAGGATTGGCTAGTAATGGAGCTAACGGCTGGTAACGTCATGTCCCTTTTTACTGATGTGGCGATAGAGCTACTGCTCATATTAGCTCCTATTTTTGTCATCGTTATTATTACTGGAATACTCGGAAATATTGTACAGTTTGGCTTCCTATTAACAGGCGATCCAATAAAGATGAAACTAAGCAAGTTAAACCCTATTAATGGATTTAAACAAATTTTCTCTATGAAAAGTGTTGTAGAATTTTTAAAGAGTATTTTAAAGATACTGATTATCGGTATATTCGTGTTTACTACCATTTGGGGACAATGGGATCGTATCCTATTGCTATCAAGTCTACCCATTCAACAAATCTTTAGCTTTGCGGCAGGACTTACTTTGAATTTAGGAGTTAAAATCGGTGCGGTTCTCATCGTACTAGCCTTAGCTGACTATTTCTATCAACGCTTCGAGCATAATAAAAGTTTGAAAATGTCAAAGCAAGATATCAAGGACGAATATAAAAAATCGGAAGGGGACCCGATGATAAAAGGACGCATTCGTGAGCGTCAACGCAAAATGGCGATGCAGCGTATGATGCAAGACGTTCCCAAAGCTGATGTCATTATTACTAACCCTACTCACTTTGCAATTGCTCTAAAATATGATGCTACTAAAATGGAAGCCCCAACGATTATTGCTAAAGGGATGGATCATGTGGCACTACGTATTAGAGAAATAGCGAAAGAAAATGGTGTCGTAACGATGGAAAATAAGCCGCTTGCCAGAGCGCTTTACGAACGGGCTGAAATCGGAGATGTTATTCCAGCTGACTTGTTCCAGGCTGTGGCCGAAGTGTTGGCATATGTATATAAAATGAAAGGCCGAGTGAAATCATAATTATTCATTGGGAGGAGGCAGAGTCATGAAGTTGAAGGATATTGTCATATTGTTCGGAATGATCGGCATTGTACTTATGATGATTATCCCGATCCCAGTGTTACTACTAGACGTACTACTTATTTTAAATATTTCAGTGGCGCTAATGATTTTACTGATTGCCATGAATACGAAGGAAGCGCTCGATTTCTCTATCTTCCCGGCTATTCTATTGATAACGACATTATTTCGTCTTGCACTGAACGTGTCTACAACACGTAATATACTGCAGCATGCTGAAGCCGGAGAAGTAGTGGCTACGTTCGGCAGTTGGGTAGGCGGCGGTCAAATTGCGATTGGATTTATCGTTTTCCTAATCCTCGTGGTCGTACAGTTTATCGTCATTACAAAAGGTTCTGAACGGGTAGCAGAGGTTGCCGCTAGGTTCACACTCGATGCGATGCCAGGTAAACAAATGAGTATAGACGCGGACTTGAATGCTGGACTCATAAATGAGGTGCAGGCACGGGAACGTCGTTCTAAAATTGAACGTGAAGCAGATTTTTATGGCTCAATGGATGGTGCAAGTAAATTTGTAAAGGGCGATGCTATCGCATCGATTATCATTCTAATCATTAACTTAGTTGGCGGCTTTATTATTGGAATGGTCGTACATAAATTTAGTTTTGGCGAATCACTTGAAACCTATTCTATTCTAACTATCGGTGACGGTCTAGTAAGTCAAATCCCTGCACTGCTTATTTCTACAGCCGCAGGCTTAATTGTAACTAGAGCGGCTTCTGATGGAAGTCTAGCTGAGGATGTTACAGCGCAGCTGTTCAAATATCCTAAGCTTTTATATGTAGCAGCAGCTACTATTACACTTTTGGGCTTCACGCCGATTGGTCTTTTAAGGACTCTCCCATTCGGATTGCTATTAGCATTCGGTGGCTGGAAAATGCAAAAAACGCTTACGAAACAGCATGAGCAAGAAGAGATGCTTGTTGAGGAGCAACAGATTGAAGAAGTACGCAGCCCAGAGAGTGTGATCAGTCTACTGCAAATTGATCCGATTGAATTTGAATTTGGTTATGGTCTTATCCCATTAGCGGATACCCAGCAAGGCGGCGATTTGCTTGATCGAATCATTATGATTCGCAGACAATGCGCGCTAGAGCTTGGACTTGTCGTTCCCGTTATAAGAATAAGAGATAACATACAATTAAAACCGAATGAATACGTCATCAAAATAAAAGGCAATACAGTTGCTCGTGGTGACTTGTTGCTCAATCATTATTTAGCAATGAGCCCAGGCTTTGATGACGATTCTGTCATTGGAATAGAGACAACAGAACCAGCCTTTGGTCTTCCAGCTATATGGATCGATGAGCAGATGAAGGAACGCGCGGAGCTTTCTGGGTATACCGTTGTTGACCCACCATCTGTTGTAGCAACTCATTTGACTGAGATTATTAAACGTCATGCGCATGAGCTTATTGGTCGTCAAGAAGCGAAAATGCTCGTGGAAAATGTCAAAGATTCATATCCTGCACTTATTGATGAGCTTATTCCATCGATTCTTACTATAGGTGATGTGCAAAAGGTGCTTGCAAAGCTGCTGCGTGAGAAGGTATCCATACGTGATCTCGTTACGATATTCGAATCTCTAGCCGATCACGGGAATTATACGAAAGATCCAGATGTATTAACAGAGTATGTTCGTCAAGCATTATCTAGACAAATTACTCAGCAATTCTCACCAACAGGCGATACGCTTCGTGTCATTACCGTTGGACCTCAGCTTGAGAAGAAAATTGCGGAATCGGTTCAACAATCCGATCAAGGAAGTTATATCGCATTAGATCCGGTTTCTACGCAGCAAATTTATCAAAAGCTGAATGAACATGTGAATCGTCAAATTCAGTCCGGGCAGCAGCCCATTATACTGGCTTCACCGACGATTCGAATGTATTTACGACAAATTGTTGAGAGAACGATGCAGGATGTGCCCGTGCTTTCTTACAGTGAGCTCGAGCCGAATGTTGAGGTTCAAAGTGTTGGGGTGGTGAACTTATGAGAGTGAAGCGATACGTAGTTAATGCATTGCCGGAAGCTGTTTCCATGATCCGCAGCGAGCTAGGAAAAGACGCTGTTATTTTAAACACGAAGGAAATTAAGGTAGGCGGATTCATGGGGATGTTTCGCAAAAAGAAGATGGAAGTCATTGCAGCAATAGAAACCAATCCATCAAATGCACCGGAGCAACCGAAGCGTAAAGATTCTCCTCAATTAAGTGCTGCCGTAGAACAAATTATACAAAGTGCGCAGCGTAACTCTACCGCAGTACTTGAACCATCAGCTACTGCGGAGAAGTCAAATGGAAAAGATGATCGTGAACAATTCATAATCGATGAAATTCGTGATCTCAAACAGTACATGGTAAAGCTGTCGAAACAGCAAACAGATCGAGCTGTTTTACCTGAGTTTATGTTTGAGCTCCAACAGCGATTATTAGAACAAGAGATGGATGCCTTATGGATAGAGCGTTTACTTGAAACGATAGCTGAAAAGCAGAATGAAGCTTCAGTCGAGTTCAGTAAGGAGCAAGTATGGGAGCTTGCTACTGAACAGCTTGAGGAATGGATCAATCCATTTAGTAGGACAGCAGGGATTAGCAGCGAAGCACGAGTTATTCATTTTGTTGGTCCTACAGGTGTAGGAAAGACGACAACAATTGCGAAGCTTGCAGCAGAGCAGACGATTAAGTTTGGTCGTACGGTTGGCTTTATCACCTCCGATACATATCGAATAGCTGCTGTTGATCAGCTTAGGACTTATGCCAACATACTGAATGTACCGATTGAAGTTGTGTTCTCGCCAATGGACTTGCCAAAGGCTTATAAGCAGCTTGAAAGTCGTGAGCTGATTTATATGGATACGGCAGGTCGTAACTTCCGCAGTGAGCTGCATGTATCTGAGGTAAATAGTCTGCTGCAATCAAATGAGCCTAACGAAACGATCCTTGTACTTAGCTTGACAGGAAAGTCCAAAGATATGTCTGCTGTGGCTGAACAATTTAGCAAATATGGTGTTCGTAAAGTGTTATTTACGAAGCTCGATGAAACTTCAGTATATGGCGCAGTATTTAATCTTATAATGACTTATGAATTATTTCCGACGTATATGGCGAGTGGTCAAACTGTACCAGATGATATTGAAAGGTTTCAATCGACCTCCTATATCAAGAAATTGTTAGGAGAAATCGCCCATGATTGATCAAGCTGAAGCATTACGTAACTTGATTAAACAACAGGAGCTTCAGGAAGAAGGTCAAACATCGCGAGTTGTCACCGTTACAAGTGGCAAAGGCGGTGTGGGGAAATCCAATTTCAGCTTGAACTTTGCTTTATCACTCAGTCGGTTAGGTAAAAAGGTACTCATATTCGATGCAGATATTGGAATGGCTAATATAGACGTGCTTATGGGAATATCATCTACGTATAATTTGTACCATTTACTTAAGCAAGAGAAGACGATTTGGGAAATTGTACAGGAAGGGCCTGAGGGCGTTCATTTTATTGCTGGGGGATCAGGCTTTAGAGATTTAATGGAATTGACTTCCGAGCAACTAAATCGGTTTGCAGAAGAAATTCAAAAGCTCCATGGTGTATACGACATTATTTTGTTCGATACGGGTGCTGGACTGTCCAAAGAAACGGTAAAGTTTATAACAGCTGCTCAGGAAACGATCGTAGTTACAACCCCAGAGCCTACATCTATAACGGATGCTTACGCCTTAATTAAGATGGTCAAAGGAATGGATGTTGATGTCCAGTTCAAATTGATCGTTAATCGAGCATCCGATATGAGAGAAGGAAAGCAAACGGCAGATAAGATAGCGTTAGTTGCCAAACAGTTTCTACATTTTGAATTGCCATCGCTTGGTATCGTACCAGATGATCCCAATGTATCGAAATCGGTTAAGCGACAAGTTCCCTTTACATTAGCATTTCCAGGGACTGATGCTAGTCTGGCAATTGACCGTATTGCTAAGCATTTTCTGGAGATACCTCAAAGTAATACTGTGAATAGCGGTGTCAAAGGATTTTTGCATAAAATGTTCAGACTCTCAAGATAATCCTTTGAATTTAAGGAGGGAATAAAATGGCTCCCTATCGCGTGCTTGTTGTTGATGATTCTGCATTTATGCGTAAAATTATTAGCGATCTCATTATGCAAGATCCACAATTCACAATCGCAGCAACTGCCAGTAACGGTCAAGAAGCAATTGATGCCATTAAAGAATGGAAGCCAGATGTTGTCACAATAGATTTGGAAATGCCTGTGATGAACGGATTAGAAGCACTTAAGCTCATTATGCAGAG
>NZ_JBFUHJ010000096.1:0-16466 GCF_056402455.1 Paenibacillus sp. P4_A7
GAGCTAAGCTAAGCTTTAATAGGTCTTTACATCCAGCTGGATTTGAACAATTCGGACAATATCGGCTATGTAGTCGCCAATAATTGGCAGATTCAAAGCGCCTAATATTTGTAATACGTAAAGAATGGTAGCTGCAAAAAAAGTGAATCCAATAGCTATTCCGATACCCCTTGCGGTACCGGACAGCAAATTGCGCCAAATAAGCGACCATGGCCTGTTTAATAAATCAACGTACTCTGCAATATGCGTCTTTTCCATATTCGAGGCGATATGCTGAAGTCTTGTATCAAGCTTGCTTAAAGAAGTAAATAGCTCGTCCGAATCCTTCAATGTTTCCGGTTTTTTTGGTTCCATACGAGTCATCCCCTTTGCAAACAATAAAACGAGGTCCGCCTTTTCAGCATCGCATCAAGCATTGCTGCCCTGATCGCTTGATGCAGCACTGAAGGACAGCGGCCTCGTTTTTCGCTTGTTATTATCCCTTTATACGATATCCTTATTCACGAATGAAAATCCCAATTTCTTTATCGCCTAGCATAACTTTTTCCATTCCTTCAAATGTTTCAAAGGAAACCGACTGTACAAGAACGTTATCTTGAAGTACATTAGCGAATGCTTCTAGCGCGGTTTTCAGCTCACTATCAACATCAAGTACAAGATTAATGCGCTTCTCAATAGGAAGATCCAGCTTCTTACGCGTATCCTGTACGGCCCTAATAACTTCGCGAACCCAGCCCTCTTGCTCCAGCTCTGCAGTGATATCCGTATTAAGAGCCACAGTAACACCATTTCCTGACGCTGATGCGAAACCGGATTTCGCTTGCTTCTCTACCAGCAACTCGTCTACTGCAATTTCTAGCAACTCACCATCACCGCCAACATAATCTAGACTGCCGCCATTTACAATTGCACGAGTCTCCTCAGCAGACAAGCCTTTCAGCATAGCCTGAATCGGTCCAACATGCTTACCATATTTTTTACCGGCTACCTTCAAGTTCAGCTTTAATGTGAAATCTACAAATCCACTGTCTGATGATTGCACCGTAATCGCTTTGACGTTAATTTCATCTTTAACGATATCCTCGTATCCCGCAATTTCAAAATCACGGTCCAATGAAACAATTAGCTCTGACAAAGGCTGACGTGTCTTTATGCCTGTTTCATTCCGCACATTACGTGCAAGCTCTACGATTTGCTTCGCGCTTTCCATATCGCGCTCAAGTGTTTCATCTATCGCCGATTCATCTGCCAGCGGATAGTTCGTAAGATGGATGCTGCCCTCGCCGCCAAGATTGCTATATACATCCTCAGCAAGCAGAGGCGCATATGGAGCGATTAGACCTGACACCGTCAACAACACACTGCGCAATGTTTGGTAGGCAGCCAGTTTATCGTCTGTAAGTCCGCTACCCCAGAAACGATCACGTGAACGACGGATATACCAGTTGCTAAGCTCGTCGACGAAAGTCTCAATTGATTTTGCCGGATTAAGGAAATCATTTTCATTAAGCCCTTTAGTCACCGTTTTAATAAGACTATTCAGTCTGGAAAGGATCCATCGATCAAGCTTATTATCCGATTTTATTTCAGCATGTGCTGAATAATCATAGGCATCAATTGATGCGTACAGAGCAAAGAATGCATGCGTATTGACGATCGTATCGATCACTTTCGATTTTGCTTCACCTACGATGCCGCGCGAGAACCGTTTACTGTTCCATGGTGCGCTGTCAGCAAGCAATGCCCAACGGAAGGCATCCGTTCCGTATTCGTTAATGATTTCCCAAGGATCGATGACGTTGCCTTTTGATTTAGACATTTTCTGTCCGTTCTCATCCAAAATATGGCCCGTCGAAATAACCGCTTTGTATGGCGCTTTGCCATTGTACAACGTGGATACAGCCAATAAGCTGAAGAACCAGCCGCGTGTTTGGTCAATACCTTCACAGATGATGTCCGCAGGGTATTGCTCAGCGAATGTTTCTTCATTCTCAAACGGATGATGCTGCTGTGCAAAAGGCATCGAGCCGCTGTCAAACCATACGTCGATAACCTCAGGCGTACGTGTCATTGTTCCATTTTCACAGAACGGAGATTTCAATTTAATTTCATCCACATATGGCTTATGAAGCTCGATATCGGCTGGCACATCACCTATTGCACGCTCGCGCAAGTCTGCAATACTACTTGGTGCATATTCTTTACCCGTTGTATCGCAAACCCAAACATTTAGTGGCGTTCCCCAGTAGCGATTGCGGCTAATATTCCAATCAACCAGATCTTCTAGGAATTTACCGAATCTACCCTCGCGGATATGGCCCGGAAACCAATCCACACTGTTATTGTTGGCGATCAATTGATCCTTAACAGCAGTCGTCTGAATGAACCAGCTCTCCGTCGCGTAATAGAGCAGCGGCGATTTACAGCGCCAGCAGAACGGATAGCTATGCTCATAACGTTCTTTGGAGAAGAGCAAACCTTTCTCGCTCAACATTTTCACGATATCGATGTCACAATCCTTCACGAAACGTCCAGCCAGATCAGTCACCTCATCAACGTAACGCCCTGCGTTATTGACGACAGTGAGCATGCTGACACCGTTCTGACGAGCGACCTTATAATCGTCCTCACCGTGTGCTGGAGCAATGTGAACGATACCTGTACCGCTTGTATCGCTTACGAATTCGCCTCCAATCACCATATGACCATTCTCGATTGGCACGTAGTTAAACGGCGGTTCATAGCTTTTGCCAACTAGTTCAGCACCTTTAAATACGGAAAGAGTCTCATACTCATCCTTCAGGACACTGTCCGCCAGGTTTTGAGCTACGATGTATACCTCGCCATTTTTTGAAGCACGAATATAATCCAGCTCCGGATTTACAGCTAGCGCAGCATTTGCAGGTAAAGTCCAAGGTGTCGTAGTCCAAGCAAGCACGAACTCACCTGTCTCCGTTAGCTTGAATTTAACTGTAGCGCTCAAATCTTTTACATCCTCGTAGCCTTGCGCTACTTCGTGAGAGCTCAGCGTAGTTTGGCAGCAAGGGCAATAAGGGCTTACACGGTGTCCTTTGTATAGCAGGCCTTTGCTATGAATCGTCGACAATATATGCCAGACCGTTTCGATATACTCATTTTTCAACGTAATGTAAGGATCGTCTAGATCAGTCCAATAAGCGATTGCCTCTGTAAGCTCACGCCATTGCTTCTCGTAGACAAATACACTCTCTTTACACTTCTTAATAAAGGCTTCCACACCATATTTCTCAATTTCTTGTTTACCTGATATGCCAAGCTGCTTCTCAACACCAAGTTCGACAGGAAGTCCATGCGTATCCCAGCCGGCTTTACGGACAACCCGGTAGCCAGACATTGTTTTGTACCTGCCGATAAAATCCTTGATAACCCGCCCTAATACATGCCCAATATGCGGCGCGCCATTAGCCGTTGGAGGTCCTTCATAAAATACAAAATTTGGTTTTCCTTCACGATTCAAAATGGATTGTTTAAACGTATCTTCTTGTTTCCACTGGTTAAGCACACGCAGCTCGCGGCTGCGTGCAGGTTCCTTTACATCTACGCGTTGCATCTTTCCAGCCTCCTAATTTAGACAAAAATAAAGCCTCATCCCTATGAGAAGGGACGAGGCTTAGTCGCGTTACCACCCTTGTTCCGCACAAACTGCTCGTTAAGAACGAGCTGATGATAGCAAGCAGTCCTATTGACTGTGCATCATGCGGCACCTTAGTCACGAACGTATCGTTCGTGTTCCCTATAACGGGGGACAGCCGTCAGCACTTAATACTGCTTTTACACTCGAAGCTTTATAACCAGCAGCTCCTTCTTACAGACGCGCTAGCTCGTTCCGATTATAAATGCAGGTTAGGCACCGCTTCTCAGAGAGGATATTCCGTAATAGAACACACACCGGACTTTCAGCTGTCGCCGGCTCTCTTTGGAGTGTAACCATAACGTACTTGTTCTCATCAACGAAGTTTACTACATCAATTTATTACTATTAGTTATAGCTTAAATACCGACTAATTGTCAAATGTCCTGGGGGCCCATTTGTTAAACACTAGCCACGAAGAAGCTCATGCTCCGATTGTCTAGATTGCTGCGGCTCAAGCGTGTCCCAGCCATCAACGGCTAACAGCTCAAGCTGTGCTTCAACAAGAGTACGGAATCGTGCACGATAGACAGAAGCTTGTTTCTTCAGCTCTTCCACTTCAAGTGATACTTTGCGAGATTTAGAGAGCGAATCATTAATGATTCGATCAGCATTTTTCTCGGATTCCTTGATGATTAGCTGAGCTTCCTTCTTCGCATTGCTTCTTACTTCATCGGCTGCTTCTTGAGCAACAATAATCGTTTTGCTAAGTGAATCTTCAATGTTAGTAAAATGATTCAGTCTTTCTTGCAGCATTAGCATTTGATTCTGCATCTCTTTATTTTCACGAATGAGGGATTCATAGTCTTTAATGACTTGATCTAGAAACTCATTCACTTCATCCTCATCGTAGCCACGTAATCTGCGTCCAAACTCTTTGTTATGTATGTCCAATGGCGATAACGGCATTGGCGCACCTCCTCAACTTATTTGTAACACGGAAAACCGTATCATACTATGTATTGTAGAAGACAAATTCGACAAGCAGACCGCAAATCCTTCAATGATTCAAATAAATTTACCAACCTTGACGCGGATCCTGCCTTTTTTTGTCACACCATCCACATCAAGCACCTTAAACCTGCCTAAGCCCTTGAATGAAATGACATCCCCTTGCCGCAGCTGCTTGGATGGATCCTCTTCGGACTTCCAATTAACTCTGCATCTGCCAGCTCGAATCGGATCGACGATTTTGGATCGGCTCACGCGATATACATCGCTTGCTATTCCATCAAGTCTCATTGATGCAACAGACAGGCTCATTTCCTCAAGCTTAGGAATTACAGTCTTTAATTCAGTCAAAGGAATGACATCCGTTAAAACGTTAATCCTGTGAACCTGTCTAAGATGTATATTCAGGTAATCGGCTATTTCATCCATAATCATGATATGACAAAATTGTTCATGCACATGAATATCACCGATACGATCACGTTTAATGCCTAGTCCAAGCAAAGCACCCAGGAAATCACCATGATCAAGCTCCCATTCTGCCTGACTAGGACCACTGACCTTGAGCACAGAAATACCGACAGCCTCGTCATCTAAATTTCGATAATCAGGACCGATAATTGCTCTTTGACGCTCTGCCTGCTCATAACCCCCATCTAAGCGTAAGGTCACATCAGGATTGCGGTTTGCCAGCATTACCAATATTTGCGCCTGTCTCGGATCTAAAAAATCGGTCCGCTTCAGCTCATGCTGCTGTGCGGACCGTTCTACCCATTCCATTGCCCGATCAACAAATACCTTCTCATCGGGGTGGAAATGATCATATATAACTGTTTTCATAGTTCGTCATGTCCTTAAAATAAATTAATCAAGAAGCCAATAACAGCAACCAAACCAGCTGCGATGAAACGCAGAGCGAAGATCGCGATAATCGGCGAAAGATCAAGCATCCCGCCAATTGGTGGAATAAATCTACGGAATACGCCAAGATAGGGTTCTACGATCTTCCCAAGAAATACACCAATAAAGCTTTCTCTTGCATTAGGAAGCCAAGACATCAGCACATAACCGATGATCATAAAGCTGTATATACTTTGCAAAGTCATAATTAAATCATAAACACTATTAAACAAATCAAGGTCACCTCATTCTATTGTAGTCGTTATCCTCTGCAAGCATATCCGTTATGGCACCTTGTATTTCTACTGAATCCGGCGTGCACAGAAAAATATTGGGACCAAGCTTAGAAATGCTGCCGTTTAAAGCGTACACTGTACCACTCAGGAAATCAACAATCCGACCAGCTAGATCGGTTCGAACACGTTGAAGATTCACTATAACAGCACGGCGTGAACGCAGATGGTCGGCAATCTCTTGCGCTTCATCATACGACCGCGGTTCACTAAGTACGACCCGAACATTTTTCTGTGAATGAATGCTGACAACGTTATTGCTCTTTGTATTTTTACGTGCCTCGAAGGGAGAAGTTTCAGGTTCTTGTTCATCCGATTGAGTTTGAGTTATTGTCTCACGTTCGATTACTTCTTCTTCGTCTTGCAAACCAAGAAAATTCATAAAACGATTCATGACGCTCATTAGTTATTCCTCCTCTTTTCCTACTAGTATGGTACCCAAACGAATCCAAGTCGCCCCTTCTTCTATCGCCACCTCGAAATCATTTGACATACCCATTGATAATTGTGTTATGTCTTTCATCTGCGGTGAATGCTGCTGAATCTCATCTCTCAGCCCACGAAGCACCCTAAAAACAGATCTGGTCTGTTCCGGTTCAGCTTCATGAGGAGCCATTGTCATCAAGCCAATAACCTTAAGAGAAGAGTACTGCTGCACTTGTTCTGTGAACGAAAGTAGCTGCACCGGCTCAATGCCGTGCTTTGAATCTTCGCCTGATACGTTAACTTGGATAAAGCAAGGAACAACAATGCCAAGCTGCTCTGCATGCTTGTTGATCGCTTTCGCAAGCGACAGCCTGTCCAGCGAATGCATGTATGTAAACTTACCAATAACATCCTTTACCTTGTTCGTTTGCAAGGATCCAATAAAATGCCAAACAGGTTGTCCTTCTTTAGCTTGCCCAGCAGGTCCGCTAATTGCTTCCCATTTGGTCTGCGCATCTTGCCAGCGATTCTCGCCTAAGTGAAGTAAGCCATGCTCTAATGCGCTCACTGTCGTCTCTAGCGACACATATTTCGTTACTGCAATAATCTGAACATCTTCTCTACTCCGTCCAGACCGGACGCATGCTCGCCTTATACGTTCTTCTACCAGCTTTATTCTATTGTCTAATGTGTTACTCATGCTTCACCTCTCCCGAATGCCGATCCAGCTGGCCATTCTGCCGGTCAAGCCTTCTTCTTTGCGATGGGAATAAAATAAATCCCGTCTGCAGCCAGTGCACCACTTTGTTATTTCGATATAGATCGGCAAAATTCCTGCTTTTATCATAATCTGTCGGTTTAATTCTTTCAAGTTTATATTTGCTTTGCCATTGTCATTCATTGTTAGCATTGCTGAAAGTATTTCATCACTCAGGTTCAACCCTTCAAGGAGCTCATTGACCTGAGTAATAACCGGTCCATCAACCTCATAACAGCAGCTGCCTATTGACGGTCCTATAGCTGCAACGAGCGATTCCGGGTTCGATCCATATGCTTTTGTCATAGCTTGAACAGTTTCTRCGGCTATTTGTTGTACCGTCCCTTTCCAACCAGCATGCGCTAATGCTATCGCTTCATTCACAGGATCATAAAAATACAAAGGTACACAATCCGCATAAAAGGAAGTAAGCAGCACACCTGGCACATCCGTCATAATCGCATCACTATTAGCGATCACATCTTGCAGTGAGGCTCTACCTTTACCTCTTTCCTTCTCCGTCACTTGATAAACTTGGTTTCCGTGCACCTGATCTGCGCATGTCCATGCTTCGAATGGCCAATCAATCGCATCCGTCAGTCGTTGACGATTCGTCACGACATCTTCTTCACGATCTCCTACATGCAAGCCCATATTTAAAGAAGCCCACGGAGCATCGCTAACACCGCCGTCCCTGCCTGTAAAGCCTGCAGTCAATCGGTCGTATTTTGTTTGCCATTCTGACAACAAAAAAAGCGAAGGCTTCTTCGCTATTTGCAAGGGTTGAAATGATTCCATCTGACTTTCACCTCTTTAAAGGTTTGCGGAGCAAACCTACTTCGTAAGCATTCGCTTAGGTTTGTGGAACAAACCTACTTCGTAAGCATTTGCTTAGGTTTGTGGAACAAACCTACTTCGTAAGCATTTGCTAAGGTTAATTTTACCGTGTTACGTCCGAACGTGCAAATCATCCTCTTCCGATCGCAGCGCTTTATTGTCATCCATGCGGACCAGAACAACGTCAGCACCGATCTTCACAATGTTTCTCCAGGGGATTACAACCTCTGTTCCTCCCCCTCCAAAAATACCCATAAACTTCGTGAATTGAGGAACAACGATGGAATCAATCCTACCTTGTCGTAAATCGAGTTCTAAATCGGTTATTTGTCCCAACTTTTTACCGTCCACTATATTTATTACATCCTTCGTTTGGAAATCAGATATTTTCATTTTGTTTCACCTCTTTTCCAATGTGATATTCGTCCGTTAACGCCTTCTATAACTATATGAGACATTTGCCCAAAATGTCCTACTCCACCAAAAAATCATTGCGATAAACCTCGATTTGAAGATGGTATCAGCCTTGAATTTTCACTAAAACAAAAAAACGGTGCCTCTCGGCACCGTTTCCTCATGTTTTAACATGCTTTTGCATTTGCTGAATAGCTGATTTCTCAAGCCGTGATACTTGAGCCTGGGAGATGCCGATTTCATCAGCAACCTCCATCTGCGTCTTCCCTTCGAAAAATCGCATGGACAAGATCATTTTTTCCCGACTGTTCAACTTGTGCATCGCTTCTCTTAATGCGATTTCTTCAATCCAAGATGCATCTTTATTGCGTTCGTCACTAATCTGATCCATCACATAAATCGGGTCTCCACCGTCATGATAGATCGGCTCAAACAACGAAACTGGATCTTGAATGGCATCGAGTGCAAACACTACATCTTCTTTTGGTACATTCAATGCTTCCGATATTTCAAATATCGTCGGTTCGCGTGAGTTTTTGTTTGTTAAGCTGTCTCTGACCTGCAATGCCTTATAAGCAATGTCCCTCAAACTGCGTGATACACGAATTGGGTTGTTGTCTCGCAAGTAACGGCGTATTTCTCCGATAATCATCGGTACGGCATAGGTGGAAAATTTGACATTTTGACCAAGGTCGAAATTATCTATCGCCTTCATAAGTCCGATGCAGCCAACTTGAAATAAGTCGTCTACAAATTCTCCCCTATTGTTAAACCGTTGTATAACGCTAAGCACTAGACGCAAGTTGCCGTTAACTAATTTCTCTCTTGCTGTCCACTCATTGCGTGTTTGCAATGCTGTGAACAATTCCCTCATTTCGACATTAGTAAGGACTGGCAGTTTAGCGGTATCCACTCCACAGATCTCGACTTTATTTCGGGTCAACGTGATTACCTCCCAAGGAGAAACATTAATGTACATTATCTCCTTGAGTACTCTTTTTATTCCTAATGTGACATCATTCGACAACAACAATCAGCAAAAGAATTCTAAACCATTTTGTTAAATTCCTTGCGAAGCCGCTTTATGATTCGCTTCTCTAGGCGAGAAATATACGATTGTGATATGCCTAAAAGATCTGCAACATCCTTCTGAGTCTTCTCTTCTCCATCAGCAAGTCCAAAACGAAGCTCCATAATAATTCGCTCGCGCTCTGATAGTTTATCTAGAGCTTTGTGCAGCAGCTTCCTGTCAACTTGCTCTTCAATATTGCGATAAATCGTATCGTTTTCCGTTCCAAGCACATCAGAAAGCAGCAGCTCATTTCCATCCCAGTCGATATTGAGAGGCTCATCGAACGAAACCTCAGTACGCGTTTTACTATTACGACGTAAATACATCAATATTTCATTTTCAATACAGCGAGAAGCATAGGTGGCAAGCTTAATCTTCTTTTCAGGATCGAATGTATTAACTGCCTTTATAAGTCCAATCGCGCCTATCGATACAAGATCCTCAATATGAATGCCGGTATTTTCAAATTTGCGAGCAATGTATACTACAAGTCTCAAATTCCTCTCAATTAGCATTGCTCGGATAGCGGTGTCGCCCGTGGGCAGCTTTTCCAGCAAATATTCTTCTTCCTCACGAGTCAATGGAGGCGGGAGCGCCTCACTACCACCAATATAATAAATCTCTTCACTTTTTAGTCCGAATAAAAATAAAACCCGGTAATAATATAACTGCAGGATCAATTTATACTTGACGAGCATCAGACCCATCCCTCCTCAAATTATGAAAATGCGTAATTTACTGTTGTACCATAGACGGATGGATAATCGCTCGATATGCTCCATCGGACGTAAGCTTGCCGCCATCAAGTCCAATTAGAACTCTCCGCGTCTCAAACACCTGGCCTTCTCGAGTAATTTCAACTACATCTGGTTTAAGCGCTAACATGAATTGTGTGCCGCGGTTAACGCCTCTATAGGGTACGAGACGAAGCCTGTCTTGCCAAATAAAGGGTTCACTATCCAATCCCGCCACAAGCTGATCTACTTGTGCATCTCGAATGCTATTTAACCATGACTCAGGCAATTCATCCTGCCAAAGTACGGCTTCCATAACCATAACCGGAATACGTGTTAGTGGATCGTAGAGCTGATTGCCCGTATCGATCAGACCAATACAAGTTTGAATGTGATCGCCAATCGTCACTTTTACTTCTGCTAAATGAGTATGCACCAGCTCCCGTTCTCTTTTTTGCGTTAATACGGCACGGTATATATACAATCCGATACAAAACGCAGCAATTAAATAAAATATACTCATCTTCAGCTGCACATTCACACTGCCGTTCACGGACTTCATCGTCCTCCAAACCTCATCTGATCCATTCATAAGCAAATAATAAATGCCTAGAATAGCTCCGGCTGCAACAAAATTAACCGCATAAAACGAAGCCACATTTCGTAGAAAATGTTGAATCGTCGTAAATCCGAACGCAATCCAAACCATTAACAACGACATGGCAATTTTCACAATTAACGTAAACATAAAAGTCAATTGTGGAAATAACATCAAAACGACATAACAAGCACCTACAGCAGAAGCGAGCAGCACTCGCCACGGTCGCGGCTTCTGATGACGAGCCCACGCGGTAGTTAATAGAACTGCGCCATCAACGAGCAGCTCCTGCAAAAACATAACATCTACATAAACAGCCACTTCGGTCACCTTCCTGCCAATGTAGGTAAACGGGTTTGCGGCTGACACCCGGGAAACGATTGAGACTAGTATATTAAAATCCTATTTCAAAGTCTGTCTATTCATGACGGCATGACACATCTTTTTTTGTCGAGTAACCATATAAAATCCGCCATACTCTCATCTAGCTTTAGGTGAAAAGTCACGATTAACAAGTAAGTCCAAGCACAGATACAGCTGTAAAAAATGTCGATGTAATGATGCTCTCCACCAATTATGAAGTTGCGTAACGAAACGTAGATTTGCTAGCCATTAGCTAGGTTTGTTTCTGCTTGCAATATCTTGGGCTGGAGTAACTATATGTATTATTGCAAACTAGCTTGACTATCTTTTTGGTTATCTTTCATATGCTAAATAAATTGCTATCGTCTACATATACTAGTTCATGCTACTTCGTCACATAAGTTGTAAACTATCAAAACTCTTCCAAACAGCTTTTTATCAAAAAATTGCTACTTAATCTTCATTTTTGAGGTTGAAGTAATTGGGAATATACGTTATGATTTGTGGAATAATAGCATAACAATTGAGCCGTGTAGAACACCGCTTTCACGGGAATTAATCATTCCCCTTGAGAGCGGTGTTTTTATTTTAGGGAGGTTGTGAGGTTATGACATTTGAATTAGATTACACGAAGTGGGTGGAGAAGCATTTCCATAATCAAAAAGGGGAAAGGAAAGGTAGGTTCGAAACAGGACATGGCCATGCTGAAAAGAAGTTTTTAGAAAATGTCTGGTACCCAGCCTTCAAACAATTTGAGCATTTAAATCCTGAGTATGAAATTGCTGATTTTCGAGATGGAACTCGTTATTTAGATTTTGCTTACATACAATATCCATTATCGCTTGCTATCGAAATTGATGGATTCAGTTCACATGCAGGCAACATAACGCGTTGGCAGTTTTCTGATTCGTTAATAAGACAAAACCACCTAGTGTTAGACGGTTGGAAAATTCTACGTTTCTCATATGATGATGTAAATGAAAAACCTCGTTTTTGCCAACAATTGCTCCAACAATTTATGGGGTCAAGATTAGTTGGTCATGCTGAACAAACTAGTCTCGATGATATTTTAGAGTTAGAAATCATTAGATTAGCTATGAGATTGCATCATCACATTCGCCCATCCGATGTAAGTGAGTTTTTACAAATAAGTACAAATCGAGCGCAAAAGCTTCTTCATAGTATGAGACAAAAACATAGTCTGTTGCCAGCTGGTGATGGAAACCAAAGAATACGATGCTACAAGGTCAATATGGACTACTTGAATAAAAAGAGATTACAAATATAATTCAGATTTGATATGGTCAATTCATTACACAACATAAAAGTTTATTTTTATATTTCGGCATAAGTTCGGCTCAATTATACTCATTCTCTGTCTAATGGAGAGCCGTCAAACACTTAAGCTCCATTTTTGCGCTTACAGACAACAAATCATCTCAGATTCGGGGTTGTAAACTCGATTTTTGGGCTTACAGCTCACTTTTTCCGCTTCTTGGATGGAAATTCCTTTCTGTAAGCATGATTTAGGGGCTTATGAGCTATAAATCACCAAAATTGTAAGCTGTAAGCTCGATTTTCGAGCTTAAGGCTTTTTGTCTCTACATCCACGCTAGTTTTTTAATCTTTAGTTAGGTTTGCGGGTTGTGGTTGCGAGTTCGGGCTCGGTTGCCGTCTTGCAGGCGTTCGGGTTCGTGTTCGAGTTCGGTTGCCGTCTTGAGGGCTTATTGGTTTGCCGTTACGCTCTTGATGGGTTATTGGTTTGTGGGGTTGCCGGTTGCGAGTTTAACTACTTGTTTGCTTTCTTGTTCTGGTGCGATTGTGCTCTCGTATTTTCATGCTTGCTTGTCCGCATGCTTTGATGTATTCCTGTTCGTGCCTAAAGATTTCTGCATTCGCTAAACATGCGCAGCCTCGCTATGTAAGGGGGGATTACGTATTATCGCTTGCAGCTCTTATTCGTAGCCTTTCGAAGGTCTGTATCCGCTACAGTCCAATAAAGACCACTACAGCTCGATTTACAATACTTTTCATACAAAAGTAAATCGCAGAGTATGCCTACGCTATCCTCTCCTATTACTGAACACAGTGTCAGCAAAGAATAAACAAATCGCTTAGTGGACAGCTACGGAAACAATACAACACATCAACAACAAAAAACCGCATTACCAGCTTCTCTGGTAATGCGGTTCTCCTATATCCTATATCCCTATCGATCGCTACGCGGACGGTTACGTAAGAATGCAGGAATTTCAAGCTGATCACTTGATGTATTAGCTCCAAAAGGCTTAACTGTCGAAGCATTACTCGTCTGACGAGTTTCAGATGACACCTCTGTTTGCTGTGCACGACGCACAGGAGCAGGGGCTTTCTGTTCAAAGCCTGTCGCAATAACAGTAACCTTGATTTCATCTTTTAATTCTTCGTCAATGATTGCTCCGAAAATCATATTCACATCAGGATCGGATGCTGAAATAACAATTTCAGCAGCTTCATTCACTTCATATAGAGATAAATTGCTGCCACCAGTAATATTCATAATAACGCCACGTGCTCCGTCGATTGAAGTTTCTAGCAACGGACTCATAATTGCTTTCTTTGCAGCTTCTGCTGCACGGTTCTCGCCTGTTGCAATGCCGATACCCATTAGCGCTGAACCACGTTCAGTCATAATGGTTTTCACATCTGCAAAGTCAAGGTTAATGAGTCCAGGTACAGCAATCAGGTCAGAGATGCCTTGTACAGCTTGACGCAGTACATTATCAGCCTCACGGAAAGCTTCGAGCATCGGAGTTTTTTTATCTACAATTTCAAGCAAACGATCATTTGGAATGACAATAAGTGTATCTACTTTTTCTTTCAGCGCTTCAATACCAAGCTCTGCTTGTCCAGAACGCTTGCGACCTTCAAATGTAAATGGACGCGTGACAACGCCAACTGTTAACGCTCCGCACTCACGTGCAATTTCAGCGATAACTGGAGCTGCGCCAGTACCCGTTCCGCCACCCATACCAGCTGTTACAAACACCATGTCTGAACCTTTAAGCTGATTCATAATGATTTCACGAGATTCTTCAGCTGCTTTGTTTCCTACATCAGGGTTTGCTCCTGCACCTAGACCACGTGTGAGCTTATCGCCGATTTGTAGCTTATGTTCAGACTTAGCCAGATGAAGCGCCTGAGCATCCGTATTAACGGTAATAAATTCAACACCCTTAACGCCGAATTCTATCATACGGTTAACCGCATTGCTGCCGCCGCCGCCAACACCGATTACTTTTATTTGAGCAAGTTGCTCAAGATCAAAATCGAATTCCAACATCCTTCATTTTCCCCCAGTCAAGCGTAAACGACTAACACCGTCTTTAGGCGGCGCATCAACGTTTCGCGTTGAAAAATAAGCAACGTATAAGAAGAAACGACTTCGTTGTCCTTGTTTAAGGACGAACGGTTTCTCGAAAAAATATAAACATTTTATAAGTGTGAAACTAATAAATTGTTATATTTTAAAAAATAAAACTTATAGTATCTTATATTTTCAAATAAACTCATTAAACATATTTTTTATTCGTTCGAACATACCGGGTTTAGTTGAAGGTGCTGGACCCGCTTTGCGGCTTGCTGGTTTCTTCACTGTTCCGGATCCACGAACTCCCATATATTTCGATACATATTGAATCATACCTACGCCGCTGCTGAAAGCCGGATCTCTTACTCCGATGTAATCAGGCAGTGCGATACGTACAGATGATTCTAGCTCGGACTGAGCCAATGCTAATGTGCCTGGCATAGATACGGTGCCGCCTGTAAGCACATAACCATTTACTTTATCTCCATACCCAAGTTTACGAACTTCTTCACGAACTAAGTGAAAAATTTCTTGCATGCGAGGTTCAATAATACTTGCTAGATCTGTCTGGGAAAATTCTTTCTCCACATTACTGCCCATACGAACAACCTTGAACTTTACGTCTTCAGCCGAATCATTTACATTGGAACAGCCGTACTTCAATTTTATTTTCTCAGCTTGATCACTTTGCGTACGCAAGCCGTATGCTATATCGTTCGTTACATATTCACCGCCTATTGGCAGTGTTGATGTCGCAACCAATCCACCCTGATCATAGATGGCAATCGTACAAGAACCAGCACCGATATCTGTCAGCACAGTTCCCATCATTTTCTCATCCTTTGTCAACGCCATAACGCCAGAAGCTAGCGATAACAAAATGACGCCAGAAATACGAAGTCCCGCTTTCTCTACACATCGCATTAAATTATGTATCGCAGTTTTCGTTCCAGTAACGATTGTCGCTTCCACCTCAAGGCGAACACCAATCATACCCCGCGGATCTGAAATTCCTTCCAAACCGTCAACTAAGTATTGTTTTGGAACCAAATTAATAATCTCGCGCTCCGGTGGTAATGCGACAACTTTAGATGCTTGATGTACTCTTTCAATATCTTCCTCGCCAATTTCACGATCCTCGTTGGATACTGCAACAACGCCACGATTAGTTTGCAAAGCAATATGATTGCCTTGAATACCTACGTAAACGTCTGATATTTGAATGCCTACCATACGTTCCGCATGCTCTATTGCATTACGGATCGATTGGACAGTCTGGTCAATATCTACAATTGCTCCTTTGCGAATACCCTCCGAGTCGGCAGATCCAACTCCAATAATATTAATGGATCCATTATTCATTTCACCAATAATAGCACGAACTTTGGATGTACCGATGTCCAAACTGACGATGATGTCGTTGCTGCTCAACTCGCGGCACCTCCGTTTCAAATAAAAATTATTTTTTTAATTTTTTTAATAATATTAATTGCATTTGGTTAAGGTCTTTCTACTTATTCAACGCGCTTAATATTTTCCCTCTTTTTTCAACAAGTTTTTCACAATTTTCATTTCCCAGTTAAGCTTCGCCCCTTGCGAAGTCCGCATTTCCTAATGTTACCCAAGTTCATCGAGCCTAAATGTTGTAATTAAAATTCTACCATTCTTTCGGCCTAATGAGTAGTCTCTTTTTATTCAGTTTCGATATTTTCTGAACCCTCTGTATTAAATGGTACATACGTGTCTGCAAGAAGCATCGTGATTCTCCCAGGCTCTTGTGTCTCAGTGACAGCGTTTAATGCTTCTATTTTTTCACCCAAAACAGATACAGCGGTTATCACTTCAAATCTCGTACGCGTAAACACTTTAATACGGTCGGGGTAAGAAGACGATGGGAACGGAATAATTTCTGAAAGATCGGACAATTGCTTTGCTGAAATTTTGCTAAGCTGCTTTGTAAGTTCTGTCTTAACTGGATCATTGGCTGACCATCCCGAAAGCACTGGCTTATCCACAAGTAACAGTTCATCATGGCTAGCATCAACGTTTGCCCCGTTCGACAAAAGTGCGGTCATTCCGCCTTGATCTGACAACTCGAAGGC
>NZ_JBFUHJ010000097.1:0-16253 GCF_056402455.1 Paenibacillus sp. P4_A7
CTATTGGTACAGGAGAGTTATGAATTTCCGGTTAATGAAGAGGCTGACGTAACAGAGCCTATTAAAACATGGAGGGCTTTCAAGTCGCAGCAGCTTGATTTCGCAGATCTAGGAGATTACCGGCAAAAGGCGATTGAAATTTTTAAAAGAGTGGATTGGACTTGATTCATTTATATGAATAATGATAGATAGAGCATGCTTTGATTGACGGCAGGCTCTTTTTTTGAAATATTGGAAAGTATAAGTTTCACGTTTACACTCCGCCTATATTTTTACGAGAAACCGTTTGTCCTTAGACAAGGACGATGTAGTCGTTTCTTCTTATGTGATAATGGGAATAGATATAGTTAAAATAAGATTTAATAGTTGAATATATTAAAAGTGGTGAAAATCATGATTTCAGTAGGCCTAGCAGGATGGGGAGATCACGACCTGATATATAATGTGGGTGTTAAACCTCAACAAAGATTAAAGGAATATAACAAATATTTTTCTGTAGTTGAAGTAGACAGCTCCTATTACGCTATCCATAAATCTGAACTTTATGAGCGATGGATAGCAGACACAACAGTAGATTTTTCCTTTCTAWTTAAGGCATATCAAGGTTTAACGGGACATACACGTCAGAAATATTCCAATGCAGAAATGGATGTGATGTTTCAAGCTTTTAGGGAGTCAATACTTCCTGTTATTGAAGCTGGAAAATTAAAAGCTGTCCTTTTTCAATATCCCCCATGGTTTGACTGTAATCGTAGTCATGTAGACTTATTGCGTTTGACTAAAGACCGAATGAAAAATATTCCGCTGGCACTAGAATTTCGTCATCAGAGCTGGTTCAGTGCAGAAATGCAGCAAAAGACATTGCAATTTATGCGCAATGAAGGCTGGATACATAGTATTTGTGATGAACCACAGGTTTTTCCAGGTTCCATTCCAACTATTTTAGAGGCAACCAATGAAGATTTAACGATATTACGTTTTCACGGTAGAAATGTTCAGGGCTGGGCCTCAAGCTCAAATGGAACAGCTAATTGGCGAGAAGTAAGGTATCTTTATCGTTACAGCAATGAGGAGTTGCTTGAATGGAAGGATAACCTAGAGTATCTTCAAAAAGAAACGAAGGAGGTTTGTGTGATTTTTAATAATAATTCCGGTGGTGATGCTGCATCAAATGCATTCCAACTCATGGATTTATTAGGCCAAAAGACAAACGATCTTCCACCACAGCAGATTGACTTATTCGAGTGATTTGTCAGTGGAGCTTATACTTAGTCATTTACGTCCAGACGGGGCAAGCCCAGCATGGACGCAAACGCCGATTATTAAGCAATTATTGCGCCGTGTAAACACGATCTTCCGCACTTGTTTCTACAAGTATGCAGCGTCCTGTAGCGGTTAGCTTGTCGAGGTATGCGGCAACTGCGATATAAATATCCGGTTTACCGGTCGCCATTCGCTTACTTGAAACGAGCTTCTGCTTCACTAGAAATTCCGAAACGGCTAAGCAGCTGATTCGTCCTAATGGGATAGCATCATCGATGATGCGCTTCGCGGAGGAAGGCAGATGGAACAGATCACTGCTCGATTCGAATGGAATGGGAGCTTGCTTCACCTTCACCTCTACGTCTACTTCTTCAAACACGAAGAAGCCTTGGTTATCGTCAAGTACCATAAAGGCCGCTTGCGTTTCTTCCGAGGTGACATACGCTGAATCAGAGTGAGTTTCCTTTACTATAGCGACTGGCGGCTTCTGTCTGTTTACCTTCTCTAAATCACGAAGCTTATTGCGAAGCTTAGCAAGCTGACGATCAAGCAGCGGGAGTCCGGCCTTCAGATGCTCTTGTACATCATGCGGAACCTCAAAATCGAGCGGGAATGGTTGATACAGATGGTGATTAAGCTTCCAGCCGCTCTGATACTTGCTTAGCATTTCATTCATCTCGCTATCAAGCACGTCGAAGCCCTTCATAATATCGTTAATCGTCTTCGCATCAATACCCGTATGCAATTGCAGATGGTCAATCCCGAAATAACGCATTTTATTTGTCGGAAGATGGAGCACTTGGTGCTGGTAACGAAGTGATCTGCCACATTCACATTTTGTATGAGGAGATACCTCGCCGCTATCGGTAAATCCAATGTAGTCCCACTCATTTATGTGCGACTCGATTTCCTCAAGCTCAGCATCCTCCGGTATGAATTGGCACTTCACCCTTGCAAGATGCCGCGCAAACATGGTTCTTCTGCCTCGTACAAGCACATGATGAATAAAATGCCGTTGTTCCTCCGTTAGCTGCCCCATAATTTGATCACGCTGCTCCAGCGAAAGTTCGTATGGCATGCTGCACCTCCAATGTTTTAAAAATGAGTCATTTATTACAGCAAGCATAAAATTTAGTTTGAAATGAAGAGGAATGGTCACTATTATTGTACCATAACTCTATTTTTATATATGGGTGTTCAAATGAGTTATAATGATTAACAGCGACAGCCGTTTACGCTTGGGAACGACTGTAACAGGAGGTTATTATGATTATGTCTAGCAAAAAAGAAAAAATAGAAGTGCCGAAAATTCCGAGCTTACTGGAGCCTCTAGTCATTTCTGATTATGAGATAGTCGATGAACATGAAATAAGTGACTCGGTTGTCGAGGATTCTTCGGTTAATAATCAATCTGCCTATAAAGCATGTTTTGACAGAGTACTATTTAAGAATGTCCTGTTTAGAGGGAACAGCTTGAGAAAAGCCGAGTTTACTGATGTTCGTTTTGAAAACTGCGATTTATCAAACATTGATTTAAGTGAATCAGTTTTCCATAGAGTTTCGTTTCATAACTGCAAGCTTATTGGCATGGATATTACGGGAGCGACCATTCGGAATGTACGCTATGAGCAATGTATGGCGGACTATTCGGTATTACGATTCGCTAATGTGAAGGGTGCGAAATTCGATAAGTGCTCGATGGCCAAGGCGGATATGTCCAATATGACGCTGTCTCAAGTTTATTTTGATGAAACGAACCTCGATCAGGTACAGTTTTCGCAAACGAAGCTAGGCGGGATAGACATTAGCAGCTGTGAGTTCAATAGCCTGGGTGTTACAATTGAGGATCTGAGACGGTGTATCATCTCTCCCTCGCAGGCGGTAGTATTTGCTACTATATTCGGCCTTGTCGTAAATGAGGAGCTTTAATTGAAATAAATGAATGAAATAAAGGAAATGACTTGAGATTAAGGGCATCCTTTTCATATAATGGTAGGAGTAAATAAAATTTCGGAATAATATCGTCAGCTAGATTGTCCGCAATCAGCTGTTATCAGCATTATATTGTAGGAGGATATACAGATGGAGTATGTTAGCACACGCGGTAATGTCGGTAAAATAGGTTTTATCGATGCGTTTATGATGGGGTTAGCGGATGATGGCGGCCTCTTGGTTCCAAATGAAATTCCGGTTATTTCAGCAGCAACGCTGAAGGAATGGCAAGAGCTTAGCTATCAAGAGCTGGTTCTCGCAATTTTCTCCTATTATACGAACGGTGAAATACCGGACGAAGATCTCAAAACGATGGTTAACGCAAGCTACTCAACCTTTCGGGACCCGCAGGTAACGCCGGTTCGTAAATTAAATGACAGCTTGTATTTGCTTGAGCTTTTCCATGGTCCTACGTTTGCATTCAAAGACATTGCCCTGCAATTCATGGGTCAGCTTTATACGTATGTATCCAAGAAACAAAATAAAAAAATTCATATCCTTGGCGCAACATCCGGCGATACTGGAGCATCGGCTATTGAAGGTGTTAAGGGCAAAGAGGGCATTAAAATTTGTATTTTGCATCCGCATGGTAAAGTCAGCAAAGTGCAGGAGCTGCAAATGACGACGGTTCAAGACGACAACGTGCTTAACTTGTCGGTTGAAGGCAACTTCGACGATTGTCAGAGAATGATTAAGGACTTGTTCGCTGATCTAGACTTTAAAGCGACCAATCAGCTTGCAGCCATTAACTCGATTAACTTCGTGCGTATATTAGCACAAACCGTTTATTATTTTTACGCCTATTTCCAAGTGGCAAAGCAAACAGATGTGAAGCAGGTTAACTTCAGCGTTCCAACTGGCAACTTCGGTGATATTTTTGCAGGATACCTTGCTAAACGTATGGGTCTTCCAGTAAATAAACTGATTTTGGCAACGAACGAAAACAACATTTTGGAGCGCTTCATTCATGAAGGTGTGTATAAGCCGGGAGACTTCCGCAGCACGTATAGCCCATCGATGGACATTCAAGTAGCGAGCAATTTTGAACGCTATCTCTATTATGTTTTAGGCGAAAATCCGGAACAAATTCGGACGCTGATGGAGAAGTTCAAGGCAGAAGGACAAATTGTGATCTCCGAGGAAGCGTTAAGCAAAGTACATGCAGAGTTTGCAGCACACGGGGTAGAAGGACAAGAGTGTCTGGCTACCATTTCAACCTATAAAGCAGAAACAGACTACCTGCTTGATCCGCACTCAGCTTGCGGTGTTGCTGCGGCTGAAAAGTGCAGTGGTGACAACGAAATTACAATATCACTTGCAACGGCTCATCCAGCTAAGTTCGACGAAGCGATCAAGCTTTGCAACATTGAGCAGCAATTTCCAGAGCAAATCTCATCGTTGTTCGATAAGCCGCAGCGTCAGACACGTATCGATGGCAAGCTGTCAGAGGTTGTTCGTGAGATTGAGAAATTTTATAACGCTTAATGATGTAGACAACGCAGGGCTGTCTCTTAAGGTTTAGTGCCTTTCGGGACAGCCTTTTTTATTTAGAAAGGTGAGGTGAAGCTTTTGGATAAACTTGAACAACTACGTACAGCAATCCATGAACTCACACCGAAAGAAGTGAAGCTGCTCCTCATGCATGCCATGCTCCAAATGGATTCAACTGAAAGTAATAAGAATGCAAAAGTTGATCTTTATGATAATTTGAAGGAGCTATACGAAGAATTGCTTGTTTCCAAGATGAGAAGACAAATTTGGGAGCCCGATTCTGATAGCATGAAAGTGCATATGTTGTTCGGAGATTCTGCTGCGGGAAGCTTGAAAGTGGCAATAAAGAAAATGGAATTAATTGATACAAACAAGGTTATTTCCTTCCATGATAACTACTCTATAGGTCCACTATGGCAGCTTCACGAGGAGGCTGGTCGGTTACGAAGAATGGAGTGGTTTAGAGACCATATAAACGTGGGTTATGATGAGTACGAAGACGAATCAGAAGCTTATCATCAAAGCTTGCTTGAGCAAATTGCAAAGATACCCAAGCAAGCCTCAATTGTGCTATGGATTAGCAKCAACGCCCATGAGCAGGTCGGCTTGAGGCACGCCGTCTATATGCTGAGGGACATCCCGAATGACATATTCGTATTTCATGTAGATGAGGCTTGCAGCAAAAGATTCAATCGTTCGGATGCTTTCATAGACTATGTACATTCTGGAGAAATTCCTGATGAAAAACTGCAGGCCGTTTTTGGAGCATCCGAGGACGATGGGCCTATAACAATCGAAGATAGAAAGTCGCTGGAGCGTGAATGGTTGGCGCTTGCCGAACAGCAAGAGGTGCTGCGTATATGGAGTCAAAAGAGAATACTTAGCGTCGATCATCATTATTTCGATTCGTATTTGCTAAAGACGGTTGAGAAATTGCATGCTTACAAGGAGAATAATGAGTTTATTAAGGCTGCAAGGGTAATAGGAGAAGCGATTGGACACTGTGATCAATACATAGGTGACAGCTACTTCGAATATCGGCTGCGGGAGCTTATTTACAGCAGTAAATTGGAAATTAAGGGTGTGCCGAGAGCGATGAGGTATTACAGTGTTAGGCGCAAATGAGTAAGTTTTTTTAAAATGTTAAAATATTATGAAGACCTAAATATCCGCCATATGTCTGGTAAACTTAAAACTATAGTATATAGGATAGAAACGATAGATGAACGATAAGGATCTAACAACTAGTAGAGGGGTAGTATTCATGGAGATCAAATGGGATGGGCATACGCACACTAGGCATTGTTATCATGGGAGCTCTGAAGCTCAAGAATTGTATATTGATCGTGCAATAGCATTAGATTTTGATAGATATACAATCAGCGAGCATCCACCCTTGCCAAAGGGTTGGATTGACGATATTACTTTAGTTAACGAGCTGGCTATGCCGGATGAAGAATTACCTGTATATATGGCATATGCAAATCAGATGAAGAAACAATATGAAGGCCAAATAGAGATAGCGGTCGGTTTGGAGCTTGATTATTTACCCGGGCAGCTTAGCTTCACTGAGAAAATAGTCGACGAATGGCAGAAAGATTTAGAGGATGTTGTGTATTCTGTGCATTATTTGCCAGGTGTAGGGGGCACGCGCTGCATTGATTTTAAACCGGATGATTTCAAAACGAATCTTCTAGCTCATTACGGCACGATGGAAAAATTAGTGGACGAGTACTACAATCACGTAGAGGCAGCTATCGAGTTTGCATCAAAACTCCCTATGCGTAGACGAATTGGGCATATCAACTTAATCGAGAAATTTTCTCTTGCGCTGCCTCCGATTGATGATGCGCAAATAAGAAGAAGACTCGAAGGGATTATTCCATTGCTCGTAAAAGCAAACGTAGGAATTGATGTGAATACTGCGGGACTAAGAGTTGCAACATGCGGTAAACCTTATGTGCCGGAATGGTTTTTAGCGGAGTGTAGAAAGCAAGGAATTGCATGTGTTTATGGCTCGGATGCCCATAACCCTGCGCATTTGGGTACAGGCTGGGATTGGTACGCGGAGCAGATAAGTCTTTAACTCATAGTTCATTATAGCGAGTATAAAATAAAGGCCGCCGGTTCATATACCGACGGCCTTTTGATGTTGTGAATGAATCTACTAAAAAACGGAACCTTTTCCAGCGAGCTACGTCTAATTAATGGTAGACTAGTAGGATTGAACGGAAGCAAGCTGATTAGCAATAAGAGGAGGATTTCATATGTTTAAAAGAATAGTAGCATTATCATTATTAATTTTAATAGGGACGACAGGCCATGCCTTTGCGTATGACTCGCAATTGAAACCTTTTAAAGACGTGAAGGAAAAGGATTATGCCCTTGAATCGGTTTATTTTCTGTCGGCTCTTGGCATTATTCAAGGCTTTCCAGATATGACTTTTAAACCAGAGGATTCCTTGTCGAGAGAAGCGTTTATCAAATTACTCGTTTCTACTGCAAAAATAAATATTGAAAAACCCGCTGGCAGCAAGCCAGCAGATGTTAGCGTGAGCAGTTGGTCTTATCCTTATATAGCAGCAGCTTATGAAAGAAAATGGATCGATTTTTTGATAGATAAAGACGGAGCCTTTCATCCGAGACAAACGATAACTCGCGAGGAAGTCGCTGCATTAATGGGCAGATTTTTGTTGGAATCGCAGACAGCTGATTATAGTAAGCAATGGCTTTCTACGGATTGGGAGACAGAACGAGATCAAACGGCGTTTAAGGATCAATCTAAATTGAATGCTGCGCTTCAGCCTTATATTTACTATAGTGTAAACCAAGGTATTATGATGGGAGATCCAACCGGTTTTTCACCAAATAAACCATTAACACGCAAGCAAGCTGCTGCTGTTCTCTATCGATTAATTGATTCGAAATTGACAGAACAGAGTCTCGACATCACCGGCTATTATGCTATTTCATCTTATTCTGCGATTCAGCATATGCCTTCATTAACCAATGTAGCTTTTGGCTGGTCGCATATGGAGTACAACTCAGCAGGAACTGCGGAGCTAAATACCGCATCAACCGAGTATCGGATACCGAATGGTTCCGCGGAGGTGCTTACTGCGGCGGATCAAGCACAAATCGGTAAAGAACTGATGATTTATTACACTAACAATAATTTGAAGGATTTTATTAAGGATCAATCGGCGCGGAAATCATTTATTGATTCTTTAATGGTCACGCTGGAAGATGCTAAATATGGATTTACGGGCATTAACCTTGATTTCGAGGGTCTTAGGGAAGTGGCAAGCCGTTCCGATTTTCTCTCGTTCGTTAAGGAGCTGAAGGGAAGAATGGGTGATCTGACTTTAGCTGTTACCGTTCCACCTACCAATTATTTTAAAGGCTATGATCTGAAAGGGATTGGCGAAATAGCAGATACAGTCATTCTAATGGCGTATGACTTTACTCATGAGGTCAGCAACCTRCCATCAGCGCCGCTGCCGCTTGTTAATGAGACAGTAGTGGATGTGTTAAAGTCTGTACCCAAACATAAGCTGGTGCTCGGCATATCGAAGCAAGCTAATCAATGGATTACTAAGGACGGCAAATCAGAGCTGTTTAAACCGAAAATCATCGATGTAGAAAATCGCTTAAAACAGCTAGGTGTTACCCAATCGGTAATGATGCCGTTTTTCCTCAATCAAATCAAATTTCAAGACGACCTCGGAAGCCATGAGATTTTTTACGAGGATACCAATAGTATTGCCAAAAAAATAGCACTCGCTAAGTTTTATGGTCTAAAGGGTATTTCTTTGTGGCATATGGGTAATTTTACAGCATCAGATTGGGATTTGATCGCTCAAGAAAAAGCATCAATGACAGCTAGTCAGTAGCATACAAATAGAGAAGCTCTCCTTTTATTAGGATGAGCTTCTTTGTTGATTAGAAGAAAGAAAATTTTTTTCGTCAAGGTTGTGACCAAAGTAGCCATTGAAGTGTGTTTAGTGTAAGAATGTGAACAGATCAGCTTGTGGAGGTAACAAAAACGATGCGGAGGAAGCGGTACAGGAGACATTCATCAAACTGCTGTACAAGGCGCCGAGCTTTCATGAGCCAGAGCACGAGAAAGCATGGCTTATTCGGGTAATGACGAACCATTGCAAAAATATGCAGCGCAGCTTATGGCGTAGACGGGTCGTGAGCGTGGAGGACATAGAAAGTTGCTTTCAATCTCTAAAGGATTTGCAGTTGTTTGAAGAGGTGGTAGGGCTACCGTTTAAATATAAAGCAGTTATCCATCTTTTCTATTATGAGGACTATACGGTCAGGCAAATTGCAGAAACGCTGAGCCTTAGTGAGTCTGCGGTCAAGATGCGCTTGCAGCGCGGCCGTCAGCTTCTAAAGCTGGAACTGGAAGGAGGCATATTATGAAGCATAGCGATTATAAGCGGGTCGTCGATCAGATTAAACCGGATGCGGCATTAGAAGCTAGGCTTGCAAAGAAGCTGCAAAGCAAGACACGGCGAAAAAGATTCAGGCCAGCGGCAATAGTTGCTGCGTGCATGGTGTTGGCTTTACTTTTGGGTGTCTGGGTTATTCGATCGAATGAGGAAAATCATATTTTAGAGAACATCGTGGCTGAAGATGGTACAGTGGTTATTCCTCAAATTAAGCTTCCTAAAAAAATGAAAGGCTCAGCTGATATGATTGGGCTTATCGTATATCAGGGTAGAATTTATACGCAGAGCGGAACTTCAATTGCAGTGGGAGATGCGAAGCCGTTGCTGGGTACAAAGATAGGGCGAACCAAGCCAAGTATTAACGAGTGGAGCAAACAAAGTGATTATGCGGAAGAGCTGGCTTCGTCCGTTGGAAATAGAGATGTATATACAGTCAAGGGGTATGACAGCAGCTTCAGAATTATGACGTATGACGAAGAAAACGGTGAAGTGAGGGCAGAAATTTATGAATGTATGAATGGCATTACACTGCGGAGTGGTGCAGACTTATTCGGACAATTAAAGCTGACCAATCAACTAGATTCCGCAACTTGGGAAAGGTTTGGCAACTGGGATCAAAATACAAAGGAGCATAATGTACTTGCTGTGAATGACACACTGGAAGCGTTTCTTCTGGCTATGTACGATTCCAAACCGATAGCCCAGCAAACACTTCAGAGTCAAGGGATATTCGACAACGGTGAACAAACACAAAAATTTATTTATCTGCAGCTTAAGGATAAAAGTGTCGTTGAATTGCGATTGTTTAAGGATGGCTATGTCATGTACAGCTTCTCCCATGTATTTTTTAAGATGGAGGATGCTGTGTTTACCGCACTTTGGAACGATCTGGCGTAAACAAAAAAACACTAAAGCATTTATTGCTTTAGTGTTTTTTGTGTGCTCAGAATGGTATATTTTATTTTTGTAAAGTTTCCCAACGTTGGTATACAAGAGGATTTTAGAAAGTGCAGAATGTTTTGTAGAAAATTGCAGGACTAATTATCTGTTCTGTCGAATATGACAGCAAATTGCTTTACTAAAAGTGAGGGATATCATGGCCTACGAATCGAGTAACATCGGATGGAAACTGGATTTAATGGATGACGAACTATGGAAAGCAAATATGCAGTTATCTAGTGAAGATGTATTTCGTAAAGCATTTGAATATTCGACTAATGGTGTAGCTATTGTCGCGCCAAACGGACGGTGGCTAAGAGTTAATCGTTCGTTTTGCCATATAACAGGCTATTCGGAAGAAGAGCTGCTATCCTTAGATTGTCTATCTATTACCCATCCTGATGATCATGTACTCAGTATAAAATATGGAATAGAGATGGTGAGCGGACAGATTCCTTTCTTACAATTTGAGATGAGGTTTATACATAAACTTGGACATACTGTATGGGTTATGTTTAGCAGTAATCTATATTGTGATGACGAGAACAGTCCCCTCTACTGCATTTCACAATTTGTAGATATTACGGAGTACAAATGTACGACGGATGCTTTGTACCTGACGCGGCAGGAGTTGAAAGATACTGTTCGTCTGCAGCAGGGAATGACTTTCAAATTCAAGAAGATTAACAAACGCTTCATTCATACGTTATGTGACGGAGAGCTGCTGTATCAACTGGGTTTGACACCGGAACAAGTCGTGGGCAAACAGCTGGAAGACTTTTGGTCTAAAGATCTTGCCACAGAAAAAGAAAAGTATTACCAACGTGCCTGGGAAGGTGAAGAGAACGTCACTTACGAGGGAGAATACGGTGGTATTACCTATTTGGCAACTTTACGTCCGGTGAAACGGGATGGCCAAGTAGAAGAAGTAATTGCGTCCTGTGTTGATATTACCGAAAGGAAGGTAATTGAGCAGCAATACAGTTCGCTTTTTGAATACCATCCTGATGCGATTATTTCCTGCGATTTAAGTGGTCGTATTCTGAGCTGCAATCAGGCATGCGAAACAATGACAGGTCATCAAAAGGAAGAACTTCTTTATCAATGGATTGGAAGATTTATTGCAAAAGACGAATGGTATAAATCATCGGTAAACTTTCGTGACATGGCGGATGTAAAACCGAAACAATTTGATATTATAGCTACGCACAAGAAAGGGCATCGCATTGCATTAAATATGACAAGGGTACCCCTTATTGTTAATAATGAAATCGTTGGTCACCATTTGATCATAAAAGATATTACGGAGCAAAAAAGAACACAAGATGAGCTCACCACAACAAAAGAATTGCTTGAATCGTTTTTCAGGAATATGGATGAGGCAATAGCTATTTTTGAACCAAGCGGCAATATACTGCAAGTCAACCACGCATTTGAAAGAATCTATGGCTGGAAGTCGGACGATATTGTCGGAAGTGAGTTACCTGAGAGGCTTGTTGAATTTACATGTAGTCTGGTAGAAATGTCCCAGAAGATTTACCTTGGTGAACTAGTCATTGCTCATGAGACGATCCATAGAGACAAAAGAGGAAAGGAGATTCATGCCAGTCTTACTCTTTCCCCTATTCGGGATGTTCATGGGGAGATCGTTGCTTTTGCAAGCATCATAAGAGATATTACAGAACAAAAGCAGGCTGAAATGGTGCTTCGTGAGAATGATCACCGTTATCGTCAGCTCATTAAACTGTTGCCTGAACCCATTGTAGTGCACAGTGATGGGATACTCGTCTATTTAAATGATGCAGCAAACGCACTTATTGGAGCTACAAGTCAAGAGGAGATCGTTGGACAATCGATATTTAATTTTATTCATCCCGACTTTCATCAGCAAGTCATAGATAACATCAAAGAAGTTGCGAAAGGGACTACAATGGATTTTTCAGGATGTAAGTTTGTTCGTATGAACGGGGAAGTGATAGAGGTTGAAGCCTGCAGCACGAAAGTAAATGAATACATGGGTAGATCCGTTATCCAAACCGCAATCAGAGATATTACGAACCGTAAGCGAACGGAAGAACTGCTGAGAAAATCGGATAAGCTATCCGCTGTTGGTCAACTTGCAGCTGGAGTGGCACATGAAATTCGAAATCCATTGACGGCATTAAAAGGGTTTATTCAATTGCTGCAATCTAGAACGAATGAAAATAGAGATTACTTCGATATTATGATGTCGGAGATTGAACGTATTAACTACATCGTTAGTGAGTTTATGCTCCTAGCTAAACCTGCCCAGGTCATCCATTTTGAACAAAAAGATATTCGTAAGCTGACCCATAATATACTATCGCTTTTGGATACTCAGGCCATTATGAATAACGTCCAAATTCAAACGGAATTTGATCCGGATATCCAAATGATCACTTGTGAAGAAAATCAACTCAAGCAAGTATTCGTGAATGTGATTAAAAATGCAATCGAAGCGATGCCGGATGGGGGGCAGCTTTTCATCCAAGTTAAGCATAAAAACAAGCGTAATATTTTGATCCGCTTTATAGATCAGGGATGTGGCATTCCACAAGAGAAGCTTCCGAAGTTAGGAGAGGCCTTTTATAGTACAAAAGAAAAAGGCACCGGACTAGGACTTATGATGTGTTATAAAATCGTTGAAGCTCATCATGGTCAAATGAACATTAAAAGTAAGCTCGGTAAGGGAACTACGATTGATGTTATTCTACCGGCAAGCAGTTAGGTATTTCAAATGGAGGTGCAATCGATGAACAGATATAAGAGAGTTCTTATAAAACTAAGCGGGGGTGCAGTGGCTGGGAGCAGTGAATTCGGTTTTGAACCAGAAAGGTTGAACCATATTGCAAGGGAAATTATGTCGGTCGTGAATATGGGCGTTGAGGTGGCTCTCGTCATTGGCGGCGGAAATATATTTCGTGGGAATATGGCCGAAAGCTGGGGCATCGAGAGAGCGGAGGCCGATAATATCGGCACGCTGGCTACGGTTATCAACAGCCTTATGCTCAGGGGAGTGCTTAAAGCGAATACGGACAAAGAAGTCCGCGTCATGACTGCTTTGCCGGTTACATCGGTTGCTGAGCCTTATATTCGTTTGAGAGCCATCCACCACTTGGAAAAAGGGTATATCGTTATTTTCGCAGGTGGCAATGGACAGCCCTATGTTACAACCGACTACCCATCCGTTCAACGGGCGATTGAAGTAAACTGTGATGCGCTATTAGTGGCCAAGCAAGGCGTAGACGGTGTGCTCGAAGCCGATCCTAAGCTTAATAAAAATGCTAGAAGATTTAAGTCGCTGCATTACAATGACGTGATTCAGCAGGATCTAAAGGTTATGGACCAGGCGGCGTTTATTCTAGCGAGAGATTATAATTTGCCTATCCATGTTTTTAACTTCGATAAGCCGGGTTCAATGAAGGAAATTTGTGAAGGCGTTAATAATGGTACGATCATTAGCGCTCAGTCTAAATTAGAGCTTGAAGAAGGTATCTAGATACTGCTGGACTTTGTAGCGCTGCTTTGATAGTCAAGATAGACAGCGACGACTGACTGCTCTAACCGTTACTCCGCTGCTCTGACCATAGTGCCTGATAAATACTAGGCAGCATCATTAACTCAGCGTGAACACCTCTTTCGACTAGACGGCCCTGATTGAATACCAGAACCTCGTCTGATCTTATAGCCACATCGAGTCGATGTGTTATGAAGATCAGCGTGGTCGTACATTGCTTTTCTTGTATCAATTGATTCAGCAGCCTGCGTTCGGTCCCTTGGTCCAGCGATGAGGTCGCTTCATCTAGAATGAGAACAGAAGGCTTTCGCAGGAGAGCACGAGCAATGCTGATTCGCTGTCTTTCCCCACCAGATAGCTGCAGCGCTTGTTCACCTACAAGGGTAAGCAATCCTTCCGGTAGTCTGGAAATCCACTCTGATAACTGCGCAATTCGTACAGCTTCCTCGATTGCTTCCATCTCATAATCGACAATGCCATATACGATATTATCTAATATCGTTCCACTTCGAAGCACAACATCCTGCGTAACACAAAGTATATGGCGTCTAAGCCAGCCAGCATCTATTTGCGAGAGAGGAATGCCGTTAAGACTAATGGAACCAAATGATGGATCACGCAGTCCGAGCATCAGATCGGCTAATGTCGACTTACCTGATCCTCGATGACCTACAATAGATACAATTGATCCAGATGCAACTTGAAAGCTTACATCGTCTAGTACAGTACGGCTGCCATAATCGAACGATAGCTGCTTTGCCTTAAGAGTCAGCAAACCACTTGGGACAGCGATTTCGCCTTTCTGTTTGGCGGGGAAACAAATATCCGTTACGCGCTCCACAGAAGGAACAACCTTTATTACATCCATTATCATCTCAATGAATGAGGCACCGAAAGGCCGGAGCCAATTGTATATGGCGATAAAGGCAACAAGTGAACCGATTGTTAATGTTTCATTCAACACGAACCAACCGCCTGCCACATACATCAATACAAGGCAGCATGCGTTTAGTGCAGCATGGAGCATTTGGGCACGATGCTGAATAATAACACCAAGACGGGTATGCTCCCACTCCTCATTCAAGCAGTTTTTCACGTCTGAAAGAGCCGTTGCTTCCTTGCCGTTTGCTTTAATAAAAGCGGCTCCAGATACAAGCTCGCGCACAAGCTCTGATACTTGAGAGCTTTGGTATGCCGTATTTGCTGCTTTCTCTTTGATATGGCGGCCAATAATCGTAATAAGCACAGCTTGCCCAGCCCATAATACGAGCACGACCCAGCCTAAGCTGGGCTTCAAATAGAGCAGAATAGACGAACCAGCAGCTATTGTTACGACGTGGAAAATCATAAAGCCTAAATGTCCATTCACCATATTGGTCATTTGGCGAGTATCATCAAGTATTCGCGTAAGCATATCACCTATACGATTATTGCGCAGCCATTCGAGCGGCTGATGCTGAAGACCGTTATACAGGTCTGCTCGTCCTTTTCCAGCTAATTGAATGAGGAACCGACCGCCTATATTTTCGAGTATGATCATTAAGCTCCCTGTAATAGGAGCAGCAACCATACATACCGTAACGATAACAAGTAGGTTCCAGTTTTGCTGAGGAAGCAGTGTCTCAAGTACGTATTTGGAAAGGAAGGGAGGCACCATATATAGGAGACTACCGATTATGTTTTTCATCACGATTAGAAAAATAGTAAACCAACGAGGCCCAAGATGCGCTCTGGTGTAAGCGGCTATAGCTTGTCGTTTATTAGATTCTGGCAGCAAACTCACGCTCATTATACCGGGCCCCCTCTAATCCTGTATAATCTGCCGATTGGTCTGACTGCTCACTCTCTTGTTGCCAAAGCTTGGAGTATAAGCCTTGAAGCTGCAGCAATTCTTCATGCGTTCCTTCTTCCACTAACTCTCCTTGATCGAGGACGAGAATGCGATCGGCCATTGCTGCTCCCCTTAATCGATGCGTGACCTGAATGCGTGTAATCCCGTTTGTGMAGCTGTTCAGGGCTTTATAAACAAGCGTCTCGCTTTTCTGATCGAGTGAGGAGGTTGCTTCGTCAAGCAGCAGTACATCCGGGTTCTTCAGCATGGTGCGTACTAATCCGATGAGCTGACGTTGACCGCCCGATAAGCGGTTGCCGCTCGCGCCAATATCGGAGTCATAGCCGGAAGGGAGCTGTTCGACAATGTCATGCGCACCAAAAGCTCTCATCCACCTATCTATCGTCTTCTGATCCGCATCGCAAAGGTAGGTGAGATTGTGATATAAGCTGGCACGGAACCAGACATCCTCCTGCATGACATAGCCGAAGCGCTTCCGCAGGTTCGTCGCATCAAGCTCTTTCAGCTGAGTTCCACCAATGTGAATATCACCTGATGTAGGCTCTTGAAGCCGCAGAAGCAGCTTAAGAAGAGTGCTCTTACCGGCTCCGCTTGGTCCAACTATTGCAATATGTTCACCTGGGGCAACCGTGAAGCTGAGATTGTGAAGCAAATAGCCCCGTTCCCCTGCAACGGCAACATTGGCAAAGACTATCGATTGTCCACGAAAGTCTAAGGG
>NZ_JBFUHJ010000098.1:0-16145 GCF_056402455.1 Paenibacillus sp. P4_A7
GTCTTCTTTAGTCGGGATGTGTTCAACTTTAAGAATATCATTATAAATTTCTTCAAGAGCAACACCAACATATTTGCTTGAGCGCGGGTTACGAAGCTCTGACTTGTCACCGTTGCGAAGCATACGGGCACGTCTGGAAGCAGCAACAACAAGTGTGTACTTGCTGTCGACTTTTTTTACCATTTCATCAATGGATGGATATAACATTATACATTCTCCTCACTCAAGCTTTCTCATTTGCAGCCAACATCTTCGTCAGATACGGTGTAAATCTGTCTCTTCGGCAATGCTCAGCTATAACAATACTACGAATGCGATCACATGCAGCATCAAGATCATCATTTACTACTGCATAATCATATTTGTCGAGCAAATTAATTTCCTCGACCGCGACCGACATTCGGTTATTGATCGTATCCTGCGTTTCAGTGCCCCGACCAGTAATGCGCTGCTTTAACACATCCAAAGAAGGAGGCATAAGGAATACAAACACGCCTTCAGGAAACTTATCTTTGACTTTGAGTGCGCCTTGCACCTCAATCTCCAAAATAATGTCTTTGCCACTAGCTAAAGTACGCTCGACAAAATCACGTGGAGTGCCATAGTAGTTTCCAACATATTCAGCATGCTCCAGAAGTGCGTCACGCACAATCATATCCTGGAATTGTTCTCTGCTTTTGAAAAAATAGTTAACCCCGTCTACTTCACCTTGACGCGGCAACCTAGTTGTAGCCGACACGGAATAAACTAAATCAGGCATCTTGTTTCGAAGAACAGAACATACTGTTCCTTTGCCGACCCCTGAAGGTCCAGATAATACAATTAACAATCCCTTTTCCATAATGCTCCCCGTACTATTCGTCGTTATCGTCGTCCTTAGTAGATAATCGGTGCGCAACCGTTTCCGGCTGAACAGCTGATAAAATGACATGATCGCTATCTGTAATAATAACTGCACGTGTACGGCGTCCATATGTAGCATCAATGAGCATATGTCGGTCGCGTGCTTCTTGAATAATCCGCTTAATCGGTGCCGATTCTGGGCTTACGATTGAAATAATGCGGTTTGCTGAAACAATATTACCAAAACCAATATTAATAAGTTTGATAGCCAAGCCAGGTCCTCCTCCGCCTACGGTGTTTCCAACTGCCTTTTATGAATGAATAAAAATGGTAAGCTTGAACGGTATTAGCCGTCAACTGGCGGTACAGCTTACGTTTCGCAGTGAAAATATAAGCCCAGTTAAAAGGTGAAACTTATACCCTCTTATATTTCGAATAAATGGGATTACGACAACTTGCTCTCCTGCCAAATAACGTCAGGACAACCTTACTATTGTTGACGAAAAAAGGGCTTAGCATACGTTATTACGCACACTGTAACATATGCCTTATTAGGCACTGAAGCCTGTCCGTACACTTCCATTATATTCTCACGGCAAATGTGTCCATCTTTCATTTTAATTGATTTTACACAAACGAACAAGTGAAAAAGCGAAAACAAGCAAAAAAGGCTATCTTACACCTTTCTCACTTCAATACTTCACTGCTTATTTTCGTCTTTTCCCAAACATAGTTCGTGAGCTGGACACCCATATCATAAAACATAAATGGTGTAATTAAGTAAATGCCTTTAAAATGCGGCAATGCAGCATCAAGCAGCTCCTTCGCGATTTGTACGCCTTCTGCTCGGCCCACTTCACCTTCTAAGCCAGCCATCCGCTCGCGCACTTCATCAGAAAGCTGAATACCAGGCACTTCATTATGCAAATATTCGGCATTTCGGCCACTCGCAAGCGGCATAATGCCGATAAATACAGGAACATTCAAATGCTTGGTAGACTCCGCTATTTGTTCAATTAAAGCTGGGTCATAGACAGGCTGGGTCATTATATAGTCAGCACCAGAAGTAACTTTTCGTTCTAGACGCTGAACAGCCTTGTCCAAATGCTTAACGTTTGGATTAAATGCGGCTCCCACGACAAATTTAGCCTTTTGCTTTAACGGCTTGCCTGAGAATGCAGTTCCTTCGTTCAACTGCTTAATCATTCGAATCATCTCAAAAGAAGTAAGATCATACACGGAACTTGAATCCGGCAAGTCTCCGAACCGAGCGGGATCGCCCGTCACAGCAAGAACATGATCGATATCAAGCGCATCCAATCCCATCATATGCGACTGTGTACCGATTAAATTGCGATCACGGCACGCAATGTGAACGAGTGGTCGAATACCAATTCTCTCTTGGACTAGTGCTGCCAAAGCCAAATTGCTCATCCGTGTAACGGCAAGCGAATTATCAGCCATTGTAACCGCATCAGCTTTGGCTTCTTTCAAAGCTGCAGCGCCATCCATAAATTTTCGGATATCCAGATCCCGAGGCGGATCAAGTTCTACTATAACAGTATGCCGCTCCTTAACAAGATCTACAATCGATGGTTCTGATGAGGAAAGCTTCTGCGACTCACCGACCGAGATCAACGGCTTCTCATGCTGTTTCGGAGAATGGATGACGAATGTCTCAGCAGGCTTTGTCATTATTGAAGCTTTGCCGAGCTGTGGTACATAACCGTCCAGCGCCGCAGTCATCGCAGCAATATGCTCTGGGGTCGTTCCGCAGCATCCACCGATTAAACGCGCGCCGCGATCTGCGAAACGCATGGCTGTTTCGGCAAAATATTCAGGGCCGGCGGAATACGTATATTTGCCATCCACATAATCTGGTATTCCGGCATTCGGATAGATCGATAATGGCAGGCCAACAGGCCCCTCAATCGAATCTATCGCTCTCATAATTCCGTTAGGACCGCTACGACAGTTAAATCCGACTACGTCCGCGCCTGCATCTTGAAGCTGATCAAACGCTTCCTTTAAGCTGACACCATCCTGTGTACGTCCAACATCCTCAATTGCAAATTGACAGATGACAGGCAAGCTAGTAGCCGCTCTAGCAATTCGTAATGCAAGCAGTGTTTCATCAAGATCATAGAAAGTCTCAAGAAGCAGGCCATCTGCACCCTCGTCAAGCAGCGCATGCATTTGGCGCTCATACGCTTCACTTACCTTTGCTGTTCGCAAATTTCTGAGTTTGCCGTCACGGATTGATCCAACTGCACCCACAACGTAAGCATCTGCCCCGATAGCAGCACGTGCAATACGAACTCCAGCACGGTTGATAGACTCCATCTCGCCCTCTAATCCATACTTAGACAGCTTCTCAAGGTTTGCAGAAAACGTATTCGTCTCTATGACGCGCGCACCCGCTTCGTAGTAACGTCGGTGCACATTTTCAATAACGTCTGGACGAAGCGTATTAAATTCTTCATAAGAAACACCAACAGGGAACCCCATCTGATAAAGATAGGTTCCCATAGCACCGTCCCCGGTCAATATACGCTGCTTCAGCGCTTCTTTCAATCCTAGCTTCATTTCATTACTACCACCCATCTACATTGATCCTAAATCGTTCCGCGAAAAGATTCTGCAGCCGGTCCACTCATATAAACGTGATTATCCGATTCATTCCATTCAATGAGCAAATCGCCGCCCTTTAATGACACAGTCGCCGTACGATCTGTAGCTCCAGTTAATACCGATGCTACAACCGTTGCACAAGCGCCAGTACCGCACGCAAGCGTCGGGCCAGCACCGCGTTCCCAAACACGCATATCGGTATGTGTCCGAGAATTGACCGTAACAAACTCTACATTTATTTTCCGAGGAAACATCGGATGCATTTCAAGCTTAGGTCCCCAAGTGCTTAGATCAAAATTTACAGCATCCTCCACATAAATAACACAATGCGGATTGCCCATTGATACGGCTGTGAATTTAAATTCACGTCCATCAACTTCAATTGGATGCTCGATGACTTGCTCCGCATCCACCGTTGTCGGAACGGCAAGCCCTTTTAAAATCGGGTGCCCCATGTCAACACGAACAGATGCAACCTTACCGTCCTGAACGGTCAGTTGCACCTTTTGAGCACCTGCTCCCAGCGTTTCAATCGTAATTTCTTCTTTATCTGTTAAACCATTATCATAGACATACTTGGAGACACAGCGAATTGCATTGCCGCATTGCTCGGCTTCAGAGCCGTCAGAATTAATAATACGCATACGAAAATCCGCAACCTCGGAATGCAAAATATAGACAAGTCCGTCAGCACCAATTCCAAAAAAGCGATTGCAAAGCTGTATAGCTAGATCCGCCACATTTTCAGGAAGCTGCTGCTCCCCCGCAATAATTACAAAGTCATTACCTAATCCGTTCATTTTCGTAAAATTCATATAAATGCCCTCTCCTTGCTCCAGCTCGCAGAATATTAACACAATTAATCTGCTTAAAAGCATAACTTAAAGCAAGGAGAATGGGTATTCATAAATTGTATCATCATTTGCATTATTTCGCTATCTAGCTACTGTTTGCCGACCCAACGGAAGCTTTGATTTTGTTTTATTTTTCTTTGATGAGCTAAATACGCTACCAATTCCCAGCAAGAAAGTAGGAATTCCGGCTGCTACAAATACGAGACACCACTCGCGGAAGCCGATCGGCACTGTTTTGAAAATCGGTTGCAAGGCTTCAATGTAGAGCACACCGATCATTAAAATCAGTGATGAAAGGACGGCCAGCACCAAATATTTATTTTGGAACGGATTGCGGTGGAAAATAGAGCGAGAGCTGCGGCAGTCGAACACATGGATAAGCTGAGCCATAACTAGGGTAGCAAATGCTACCGTTTGTGCCTTCATAAGCCCTGCTGCTGTATTCGGGCCTTCTTGTAGAGTAATCCAGAATGCGCCAAGCGTACAAACCCCTATCAAAATACCTCTGCTGATGATTTTCCAACCAAGCCTACGCGAGAATATACTTTCTTTCCCCGATCGCGGCTTTTGCTGCATCAAATCCTTCTCTGCTTGATCGACGCCGAGCGCCATCGCCGGCAATCCGTCAGTTACAAGGTTGACCCAGAGAATTTGAATCGGTATAAGTGGTAATGGAAGCCCGGCCATCATCGCCAGAAACATAACTAATATTTCACCGACGTTGGATGCGAGCAAATAACGTATAAACTTACGAATATTTTCATAGATGCCTCTGCCTTCTTCTATCGCAGCTACAATAGTCGCAAAGTTATCGTCACTTAGTACTAACGCAGAGGCTTCCTTCGTTACATCTGTGCCTGTTATGCCCATTGCTATCCCAATATCGGATGCTTTGATTGCAGGCGCATCGTTCACACCGTCACCTGTCATGGCGACCACATGGCCTTGGCGCTGAAGAGCCTTAACGATTCGAAGCTTGTGCTCAGGTGATACGCGTGCGTAAACATAGATATTGTCTACAAGTCGATCAAGCTGATCATCACTCATAGCCTCCAGCTGTCTACCGCTCATGGCTATACCGCCGCGAGGCATAATACCAAGTTGACCGGCAATCGCTTCCGCCGTCAATTGATGGTCACCAGTAATCATAACCGTCTTGATGCCTGCTCGTCTGCAAGTCGCGATCGCATCCTTCACTTCACGGCGAGGCGGATCAATCATCCCTGTTAAGCCAACGAATATAAGCTGACTTTCCGCATCGATTTCCGTCTCACATGCGTCCCCTTTGCGCAAATCACGATAAGCGAGTCCAAGCACACGTAATGCGGACTGCGCCATTACTTCTCCAGCTTCCGAACACTTACGCTTTAACGTTGCAGTGAATGGAACTACCTTTCCATCCCACAATACATAACTGCATTGATCCATCAGCATATCAGGGGCGCCTTTGGTGCAAATGAGACGACCGCCTTGATGAGCTACAACAACTGACATCCGCTTGCGCTCTGAATCGAATGGAAACTCTTTTTCCCGTTTGTAGAGCTGTTCAAGTGATTTGGGCGAATTTCCTAGTTTAGAAGATAATACGACGAGCGCCCCTTCGGTCGGATCACCTTTAAGTACCCACTCCTCTTGAGCTTCTCTGTCCTTCCTTTTCTTCGGTTCTTCTACATTCACCTTTACCAACTGCGCATTGTTGCATAAAGCACTAATCTGAAGCAGTCGCTTCACAGATGAATCATGCTGTACATCCAGTGCTTTTCCATCCTCGAAAATATGACCTGAAGGCACATAGCCCTCACCGCTTACTTCGAGCTGACGTCCACCTATCCATACATGAGTCACGGTCATTTTATTTTGCGTTAACGTACCTGTTTTGTCAGAGCAAATAACGGATGCGCAGCCAAGCGTCTCTACAGAAGGCAGCTTGCGTACGATTGCTTTACGCTTGATCATGCGCTGCACACCAAGGGCTAGCGCAATGGTCACAATGGCTGGGAGTCCTTCAGGTATAGCAGCAACCGCTAAACTGACACCAGCCAGAAACATGCCATACGCTGGCTGCCCATGCATAATGCCTGCGACGACTACCATGACAGTCAACCCTAGAGCCACTATGATTAAAAGCTTTCCAAGCTGCTCTAAACGATGCTGAAGCGGTGTCTCCATCGTTTCTGTCTGTTCAATTAAACCTGCTATTTTACCCATTTCGGTATCCATACCCGTTCTAATGACAAGACCCTTTGCTGTGCCTCTCGTCAGCATCGTACCCATAAATCCAATGTTGCGTTGATCTCCCAGCGGCAGATCCGCCTCGTCAATTGCTGCTGCATGCTTTCCAACTGGTACTGATTCTCCAGTTAGAGCAGATTCCTCTACATAACAGCTGTTCGCTTCGAGCAACCGAATATCAGCTGGAATTCGGTCTCCGCTCTCCAGACTAATGATATCTCCTGTTACGAGCTCTTTAGCAGGGATCGTTAACAGCTCTCCGCTGCGGATAACCTTCGCTGTAGGGGCTGACAGCTCTTTTAGTGCACGCAGAGATCGTTCCGCTCGGAATTCCTGGAAGAAACCAAGCACCGCATTCAATGCGATAATAGCAACTATCGTAATCGCGTCTAAATATTCGCCGAGCAAACCTGAAATTAAGGTCGCTCCCATTAAAACGAGCACCATAAAATCCTTGAAATGGTTCAAAAATAAAAGGATCGGCGATACGCGCTTCCCTTCAGTTAGCTCGTTACGCCCATGTTTCTCCAACCTCTCGGCCGCATCCGCCGCCGCGAGTCCTTGCTCTGGGGAGCTGACTAAATTATTCACAAGCTCGCTTGTCCCCATTTGATGCCACTTCATTTGTTCCATGGTATAACTCCCTCCCATAATAGGCCGATCCCTGCATTAACGGCTGATAACACCCTCATAGCGCGGCCTTGCGTTCCGCAAGAAAGATAAGCTCACACCCATTCATTTACTTATTGTTTCTTAGCAATATCGCAAAGTCTGCCCCTCGGACAGCCTCTCTAGGGTAAATGTATTCGGACAGCCCGTAAAATATCCCAATAAAGACTTAAGTTTTTGTCTCAACTATGGCATGATAGAGGTAGACTTATTCGGAAGAGAGGAACGATACACCATGGCATTAGACGGCATCGTAACCCATGCAATAACGCAAGACCTACTGCGCTGCGTTGGTGCGCGTATACATAAAATTCATCAACCAACGAATCATGAGCTTGTTCTCAGCATCCGAGGTGCGGGTATGCAAGGCAAACTGCTTCTGTCTGCTAATCCCACTTATCCTAGAGTTCACTGGACTACAGGCAGCTACGTCAACCCGATGGAAGCCCCTATGTTCTGCATGCTGCTTCGCAAATACTGTGAGGGTGGCACAATCGAGTCCATTCGTCAGGTCGGCCGTGAACGTATTATTCACATCGACGTAAAGTCTCGCGATGAACTAGGGGACTTGTCAAACAAGACGATTATTATTGAAATTATGGGACGCCACAGCAATATTATTTTGATGGATCCTTCTACAGGTATGATCCATGACGGTATTCATCATGTGACGCCTGCGATAAGCAGCTTCCGAATTGTAATGCCGGGAAGCACATATACATCGCCGCCAGATCAAGGGAAGACAGATCCTTTATTCATTGAAAATGAATCACATTTCACAGAATTGCTTAGCTCAGTTGAGCAAGAAGCTCCGCTGCACAAGCGTCTCGTTGATACACTTAGCGGCTTTAGTCCGCTGCTTGCTAAGGAGCTTGTTCATCGCACACAATTAGATTTAGGCGTACAAGCAGACTTCGAATATGGATCAAATAGCTACCCCGCTCTTTGGAGCAGCTTCTCAAGCCTTATGGATGAGATAAGAAACAATACCTATACTTCAGGCATTAAGACCGATCCAGATACCGGAAAATCTTATTTCTCCATTACAGAGCTGACTCATATCCAAGGTGAAACCATCGTTTTCCCTGATATTAGCGCATGTCTAGAAGGCTTTTATGGCAATAAAGCGGAACGAGATACAGTAAAGCAGCGTGCAGCCGACCTCATTCGTTTCGTCCAAAATGAAAAAGCAAAAAATGTAACTAAAATTAAAAAGTTGGAAGAAACATTAGTAGAAGCAAAGGATGCGGAGAAATACCGTGTGCTTGGCGAGCTGCTAACCGCTTATATGCATCAATTTAACCGCGGCGACAAGTCGATTGAGCTAATCAACTTTTATGATGAAGAGCAGGCGCTAGTGAAGATCGATCTTGATCCACAGCTTACTCCATCGGATAACGCTCAACGTTATTTCAGAAGGTATACGAAGCATAAGAACAGTTTAACTATCGTCGCTGAGCAAATGGAGCTTGCCCGTGCTGAAATTCATTATTTCGAGGGAATTTTGCAGCAGCTAGATAACGCATCACTTGCTGACATTGGAGAAATTCGCGATGAATTGGTAGAACAGGGATACATGAAAGAACGTGTGAAACGTGGATCAAAGAAGAAAAAAGTACTTAAACCAACGTTGCTCAGCTACACTTCCTCTGAGGGAGTAACTATTTTTGTAGGCAAAAACAATACACAAAACGAATATCTTACAAACCGATTAGCTGTTGCTTCCGATACATGGCTGCATACCAAGGATATTCCTGGCTCTCATGTTGTCATTCGCGGCGGCTCCTTCGGGGAAGCTACGCTTGAAGAGGCGGCCATGCTGGCGGCACACTTCAGTCAAGCTCGTGATTCGAGCTCAATACCTGTAGATTATACAATCATCCGACATGTACGTAAGCCAAGTGGGGCGAAGCCGGGATACGTCATCTACGATAACCAGAAAACGTTGTTCATCACACCTAGCGAGCAGCGAATTAAATCATTAGCATCTGAAATGAAATAAGTGCTTATCACATAAGAAAAGTCCGACTTCTAAGTAAATAAGAGGTCGGGCTTTTTTAGTCTATTATTTCCTTGTTGGCATCAACTGCTGCAAAACCTTTGCAGCGACTGTTCGACTGCCTACTGCACCATGGAATATTTGACCGTGACGTTCACCGTGAAAATCAGAGCCTCCGGTAGCGATTAGATTATATTTTAATGCTAGTGTGCCATACCGCTGCTCTTCTTCAAATCCGTGATCCGAGTGAAAAACCTCAATCCCTTGCGCACCGTAACGAATAATATCTTCAACGAGCCCATCATTTCCGTATAAGCCTGGATGCGCTATTACACTCGTACCGCCCGCTTGTTTAATCCAATCAATGGCTTCGTAAGGATGCAGACGCGGCGGATTCACATAGGCGGCGGCACCTGAGGCTAAATAAAGATCAAAAGCCTCTTTCATACTGGATACAACACCTTTTCGAATAAGCACCTCAGCGATATGCGGCCGACCGATGGTCGCAGCACTATTTTCAGCCATATTCTTATCCTTGTCTCTATGCGCGGCAGCTCTCACCTCATCCATCGTAATGGGAATGCCAAGAGTGCACAGCTTTTTTACAATCATGTCATTCCTTTGGTCTCTTACACCTCGAAGGCTCGCAAGACGTTTCAACCATTCCTCATTTTGATTATTTGTATAATAACCAAGAATATGTATATCTACACCGTTTGAAACCGTACTAACCTCTACGCCAGGCACAACATCAATTCCGATTCTAGCACCTTCGAGAACAGCCTCTTCCACACCTGTCACGGTGTCATGATCTGTAATTGCTATCGCAGCAAGTCCAGCAGCCTTTGCCAGCCTTACGTTCTCTGAAGGTGACTGCATGCCGTCAGATGCAGTTGTATGTGTGTGTAAATCTGCCAGTCCATGAACTAGAGCCATTGCTGCAGATCCCTCTCTCTCAAAAAAGTTAAAAACGTAACCGCGGATATAGGCAATAATGCAGACTTTAAATAGATGGAGTAAAATTGTCTTTGAAATTTCGAATCCGATACTTTTATCATTCGAATGAGATCCAATGCTACCTCATGCTTAACAGAAGAAGATGATACAAATGAGACACCGAGACCCGCCTCAACTGCTGATTTTACAGCACCTGTACTACCCAGCTCCATTATGACTTTCATAGACGCAGGATCGATTTTCTTCTTCCTAAGCTGATCCTCCATAACGAGCCGAGTTCCTGACCCTTGCTCACGAAGTACAAAAGGATATTCCATGACTTCGTCCAGTGTAACCGACTCACGATCCGCAAGAGGGTGATTTCTGGAAACGATCAGTCTCAGCTCATCACTCATAACGGCTTCCATATGCATGTCGGGATGATTGACAGGAGCCTCGATTAAACCAAAATTAAGCTGATGATTTAATATGTCCTCCATGATTTGTGAAGTATTCATAACCTTCAAACTAATCGAAATATGCGGATATTCTTGGCCAAATGGACCAAGCAGCCTTGGCAGAATGTATTCCCCGATAGTCAAGCTGGAACCTAGCTGCAGCCTTCCCTTTAACTGTGTAGTAAAGGCGGACATCGCTTGGTCTGTATCACGGATAAGATCGATGCTTCGCTGCGCGTAGGGCATTAATGCCCTTCCCGCTTCGGTCAGTTCAATTCGTTTCGTTGAACGTTGTAAGAGTTTTGTCCCAAAATAGTCCTCCAATGATTGCACTTGCATCGTTACGGCTGGCTGGGTCATATGTAAAGCTTGCGCTGCAGCTGAGAAGCTGCCACGTTCGGCCACAGTATAAAAAATGTGCAACTGATGAAAATTAAGAGCCACTCTCTAACCACCCTTTCTTTTGTAGATATTATACAACAAACCTTACCCAGAGTTTCATTTTACATAATAAAAAGCATGCAATCTGGTCAGATCGCACGCTTCTTCTATCATTTCGTTCCTAGAATCCTTTATTTACGTTTCCTACTGCTTTTTACGAGTGTCATTCTCCTAGAGTGACGCAACCATGAATAATAGGACTTAAGATCCCTAAGCTCTATCGTCTCCGACATTCGACCTAGGAAAGTAACCACTATCATTTTATGTAAAGGTCCCCCCGTTATGTCCGTTTCTGTTAATGATTCAGAAAATTCAGCTACAAACACGAGATCGTCATCAATTAAATATACATCCTGTTCATTGCGATAATAAGGCTCGATCCGGCCTTTCTTCAAGCATTCCCATAAAAAATCAGCAATGTCATCAAATCCGGTATTCTCGCTCTCGATTCGATCTAACCAACGACTTTTGGCATGGTTAGTAATAATGATATCCGCTACTTTCTTATCACCCAAATCGATATAAAACGACTCGTATGTGCTCCATCTTCTCGTCATTTTATCTTTCATTCCGCAACCTACTCCTTCCAAGGAACCAGGGCTATTTTACTATGAATTTAATTCCATTTTACCATGTCTTTCCGATATTACAACAATTAATTAAAGTCAGTCCATATATGTAAAATATTGGTTTTATTACACAAAAAAAAGACGCTCCTCGGCGTCAATCCCGTGCCAAGAAGCGTATTCTTACAGTTAAACACTATAAAATCTTGTTTTATCTTCAGTGTCTTTACTATATTCCGTCTTAATTTCATTACGATAAGAACGTTCAATATTGCGAACATATGGCAACTTACCCATTTGCCGAACAGCGTCTTCAACCTTATCGGCATTCATATAAAGGACAACATAATGCATTTTGCGCGACATATAATGAACCGTACCGAATCTCTCCAGTGACCTTGCCGCTTTCAAATCACTAACCCATATGATATAACCCGTTCGTTCCGGTAACATTTCTTCCCTCCCAAAAGGTTTGCGCAGCAAACCTACTTCGTAAGCGTTAACTTAGGTTTGCGTAGCAAACCTACTTCGTAAGCATTAACTTAGGTTTGCGTAGCAAACCTAAGTTCGTAATCCGATTAATCTAGCTGCAACCGCCGCTTCCGCAGCTGCATGAACCGCCGCTGCCACAGCTGCCGCCGCCGGACTTCTTCTCGTTGCCTGGTACTTTAATATTGTCCGATACGGACTCCGCTATCAGGCGAGATACATCATACAGCATCTCATCGACAACTTGTTCGGCAAATTTAAAGCGGCGAACGCTTTCAATCTCGCCGAGCTCTCGCTCTATCTTCTTCACTTTATCTTTTGCTTCGTTGTAATCGGGATGAAATCGACCAAATCGTTCACATTCAACGTACAGTTCCTTCGCTTTATCGAACTGTCTAGTCATTTGCTTCACTTCTTCGTCTACACTCACTTCCGACTTCCAATATAAATACTCGGCAACTTCCGCCGATTGATTAATCCAATCACCTAACTCATAAGCACAAAGCAGAAGCGACGCCATATCAAGCGAAGAAACGCCACCTTGCGATTGTTCCAACTGAGCAGTCGTCAATCCTTCAGTAGTAGGCATTCAGCCACCCCATTTCTATACGCTAAACTCTACATTATCATATCATATTAAATTAGCCAATAGAAAGAACTTATAATGGGTCTGGTTGTCCTGGAATAATTAGCCTCATCTCATCCCACATGTCAGGTGTCAACCGGATGTGCTCGCATTCCGCCTCATCTCGAAGCAGTCCAAAAACTGCCCAACTGTTATTTAGCTGCTCCAACCTCTCAGGAACAAACGCTCTTATTCCGCGACTTAATCGCAATTGAACAGGCGCTTGCAATTGTAAGGCTTGCTCAATGAGTTCTTTCCTTGTCGAATGATGATATACACGAAGCTGCTTTGTCCACATTGCAGGCACTAGCTCCCATAACGGTGCAGTATTAACCTTCTCTTGTGGAGGTTTTATTATTAACTCATAATGCTGAAGCGTAAAGGGTTCATAAATGAACGAATAAGCCGGATTAACCGCTTTAGCTAGCGCCCCCCCAACATAACTAAGTTCAGTTTTCACACTGTCTGGTTTAGGATATTGATATTCAATAGCCTTATCCGCTGTTTGAATAGCCTTTCGAGGCGGATATCCTGTCTGCAGCAGCAAGTCTCGAAGCGGTTTAACCAATTGCTTATCCACAATAAAATCAAGCGGACCGACCTTCTCCAGCATCAAAGCAGCAATCGCTTCATTATTTTGGACAAAGGAAGCCATCTGATCATTATCGCAGCGAAGCAGTATAACCTCAACAAACGCTGTGCGGCACGCGCGGCTAGTCCACCCATCCAGCATATCTAAAACGGCAGATGGAATTTCTGCTCCACCCGCTGAAGCTTCCAAAAAAGCTTGAATAGATGCTTTGGTCCTTCCATACTCTAAGGATTGCGTTACTGAAGACATCTCCAAACGGTATACGGTTACTATTTCATCTGACACACGCTCTGCTATGAGTTCCAATTCCCATCGGATCGTAAACGGGCAATTAGGCTCTAAAATAATTTCGCCATTGGGTTGGATAGATATAAAACGGTTTGTTAGACCTTCAACATACCAAGCATTGGTTCCCGCTGCTAATGGGCTTCTCCAACGAATGAGCATTCCTTCATCATTTCTCTCACCAGACTCCACTAAGTCAAGCCATCCAAAACTATGTAACAGCCTGTACCAATTATAACTCTTGTTAGCTGTTACCCCGGACTGACCTAGTCGATTATCGGTTAACCATTGTAAAATAGGCTGAACAGCGTACCATTGACCATCGTTCATGGTACTAAGAGCTGCCGCTACATGCGCGCTGCTTCCGCTCGCTGGCAGCAATAACTCCATGCACCATTGCATTAATTGCCGTTCCCTTATCTCTTCCTCAAGCGTAAGCCAAGCGAATAGCTTTTCCTCATCCCATCTCAGCGTTTCATCAGCCATATACAAAAGTCCAAAAGCCGAGCCCACCTCCAAAACAAAAGCAGCAATCAATGAATAGTGCTCCCGATGCGGCCATTTTAAGTCAAAGGACTGTAACCATTGCTCATCGAAATCAACAGCTTGTACGATTTTAGCAATCGTTTTCTTTGAAAGTACGCCCTTGGAAGTCAGTTCTAATCCACAACGTGCTAAAGTGGTGAACGCCGACAGCAATTGTCTGCCGAGTGGTCTACATCCTTCTCTAAACGTTCCGTTTAGCAGCTCTTCTCTTGCAGTCGAGGTGAGTGCAGCTGCTTCAAGCGGAAACAACACCTGCTGCCAGACCGTAAAACAATCGTAAGGTAAGAAATAGATTCGCTCTCCCCACACTTTGCTTACTGTAAATAGGATGCCTGCATCCTCCAATTCATCTAGACCATGCTTGCATTCAGACCCTGATAATGTTGTATTTCTTTGCAAATCTTTCATTAAGTGCTCTGCATTGACCGGTACAGCTGCATAAATACGAAGCATCTCCTTCAAAACAGATACTGCAAGCACTGATAATAAAGAACTAGCTTCAACTACCGCTTGTCTTTCTACAACAGCTTCCTGCCAAGACAACGCTCTCCGCCCCGCTTCACGCCATATAGCTGTATCCATATAACCTGTAAGCCTTTCAGTAGGCAGCTTCTCAATTAACGAGGCGATATTCATTGAACTGCGACCTCCTTATAAGCAATAGGAATTGCTGTTGCGCTCCTTCTCTCATATTGATAGCCCTGCTCAAGCATGAAAAGCTGTCGTCTCATTGCAAATTCTGTTTCCTTCGTCTCATCTGTAACAATCTTATAAAACCACGCTTTATTGTACGATTTTTTCGGCCTCAACAATCTTCCAATACGTTGTGCCTCTTCCTGCCTTGAACCAAAGCTGCCTGATAGCTGAATCGCGACAGCTGCGTCAGGCAAATCAACTGCAAAATTCGCAACTTTAGATACGACAAGGACCGAAATTACCCCAGCTTTAAATTGTTCATACAAGAGCTGCCGCTCCTGCTGAGGAACCTCCCCAGTAAGCAGAGGAGCATTTAAAATACCTGCAATTACATGAAGCTGATTCAAATATTGACCAATTATTAGTGTCGGCTTACCAGAATGATCCTGCAACAGCTGCTGCATAATCCGAATTTTTTCGGGGTTTTCTGCAGCAAGACGTATTTTTGAGCGCGCGCTCGCATCACGATATTGCATCTCTGTCTCCTTATTCATAGGCACTCTTATTTCCATACAAGACACGGATGCTATAAAGTCTCCTGCTTCCGCATGTTTCCATTGCATATCGTAAAGCTTTGGCCCTATTAAGGAATAGACGTCCTCCGCGCAACCATCCTCCCGAACCAGTGTAGCTGTTAACCCGAGTCTTCTTGTCGCTTGTATATCAGCTGTCATTCGAAATACCGGGGCAGGCAGTAAATGAACCTCATCATAGATGATAAGACCCCAGTCCCTCTCCGAAAATAGCTTCATATGGGAGAATGAAGCGGCTTTCGATTTACGATGAGTTAAAATGTTATACGTAGCTATCGTCACAGGTCGAACTTGCTTGAGCGTTCCGCAATACTCACCTACATCCTCATCCGTCAGCGATGTTTTATCCAGTAATTCATCCTTCCACTGCTTTACGGAGGTGCTATTGGACGTTAATATTAAGGTTGCTTTCGAAAGCCTTGAAATGGCAGCGATACCTACAATTGTTTTACCAGTCCCACATGGCAGTACAATAACTCCGCTACCGCCCTGCACGGTCCCTTCTCTATAAAACAGATCAACAGCCTTATTCTGATAATCTCTTAACTGAAACATTTTATTGCCAGATGTCCTATCCTTCAAACGAACAGACAGCTCTTCCCCCGCGTGGTAACCAGCAGTATCAATGACAGGGTATCCAAGCCGTGTCAGCTCCTGTTTGAACATGCCTCTGCCATTCTCTTTAAGCTGCCATTCATCAGGCTTCAGCTGCTCCTCAATCCATTCCATTACTGTTTCATACTCTGACAA
>NZ_JBFUHJ010000099.1:0-16124 GCF_056402455.1 Paenibacillus sp. P4_A7
TCATAAATCCGTTGATGAGCGCTGCTGTAAAAGTCTTCACTACGCAAACGCTCCATAGCTGTAATCAAAGCCTCAGCCTGCAGCAGCACCGCCCCGATGACGGCTTGTTCGGCTTCCATGTTTTGTGGTGGAACACGGTCAAATGTTTGTTCTGTACTCATGGTGCCCTCCCCAAATTTTGCGTAGCAAAACTATTTTAATATATGAATTTATAAGTTTTCACTTATAAATGTTTATTTATCTTTATTCCTCAGTCGCCTGAACGTTAAGTTTAGCCTTCACTTCTGTATGCAGCTTTACCACTACCTGTGTTACCCCAAGCGTACGAATCGGATCATCCAGTTCGATTTTGCGCTTATCGATTTTAATACCTTGCGCAGCAAGTGCTTCCGCAATTTGTTTGCTCGTAATAGCGCCAAATAGTCGTCCGCCTTCGCCAGCCTTCGTCTTCAAGACAACAGTCATTTCTTCAAGTCGTTTGCCTAGTACCTGCGCGTCTTCCTTCTCTTTGTCCTTACGCTTTTGCTCGGAAGCTGTTTGCAGCTCCAACGTTTTCAAATTCCCGTCAGAAGCTAGCTTCGCCAATCCTTGCGGCAACAAAAAGTTGCGCACATACCCTTCGGATAGATCCTTTACTTGCCCTTTCTTCCCCTGACCCTTAACATCCTGCAAAAATATCACTTTCATTCAAATAACCCCTCTTCCGATTCAATTTCGTCTAAAATCTTTTTCAGACGTTCTGCAACCTGGGCAACGTTGCCTTCCAATTGAGCCGCAGCATTCGTTAAATGCCCGCCTCCGCCCATTCTTTCCATGACTACTTGCACATTCATGTGACCAAGTGAGCGAGCGCTAATGCCGATTAAACCGTCTTGACGCTCTCCAATTACGAATGAAGCTAATATATCTGTCATATTCAGCAGCGTATCGGCTGATTGCGCAATAAGCAGCTGTGAATACTTTCTACCGCTTTCCGTTACCGCAATAGCAACATGCTCATAGAGCACCTCAGCATGCTTAATAATTTCTGCTTTGCGAATGAATTCTTCCAGGTCTTCCTTCAGTAAACGCTGAATCATCATGGAATCTGCTCCATTCCGTCTCAGGAAGGATGCTGCCTCGAATGTACGAGCCCCTGTGCGGAGTGAGAAGTTTTTCGTATCCACAGTGATCCCTGCCAGCAGGGATGTAGACTCTCTCACGTCCAACACAACACGATCATGAATGTACTGCAGCAGCTCCGTTACAAGCTCACAGGTAGATGAAGCGTAAGGCTCCATGTATACCAAAATAGCATTTGCAATGAATTCCTCACTGCGTCGATGATGATCGATGATCACAATACGCTCAGTCTGCATGAGCAGCTTAGGCTCCTTCACCATAGACGCTTTGTGCGTATCTACAACAACCGCAAGAGTCTGCGGTGTGATAAGCGCAAAAGCCTGTTCCGGCGAGACAAAACGTTTCGTTAGCTTCTCATCCTCTTTCAGCAGCTCCATCATTTTCTGAATGGCTGGATTGACACCCTCGATTACGATGTACGCTTCTTTTCCAAACATTTGGGCAGCCTTCATAACACCTATTGCCGCCCCGATGGCATCCATGTCTGGCATCTTGTGGCCCATAATGACAACATTGTGACTCTCACGTATTAAATCGCGCAGAGCATGAGCAACAACTCTAGCTCTTACACGCGTTCGCTTCTCGACTGCATTGGACTTTCCGCCATAGAAGGTCTGACGGCTGCCAGCCTTTACAGCCGCTTGATCTCCACCTCGTCCAAGCGCGATGTCTAGGCTCATATGCGCCCATTGTCCAAGCTCAATGACATGCTCAGCGCCAGCTGCAAAGCCAATACTAAGTGTCGCCGGAATTTTATGGTCTCCCGTAATTTCCCTGACTTCATCAAGCACGACGAATCGCGAATGCTCAAGCTGCTTGAGTGTCTTCTGATCAGTCATTAGCAAGAAGCGATCGGATGTGAGTCTCTTAATATAAATCTGATATTTCTGAGCCCAGCCTGTAATCTCATCCGTAACCTTCGCCAGCATCGAGCTGCGTTGGTGGTCGTCAAGACCTTGCGTGACCTCTTCCAGGTTATCGATCATAACGACGCCAAGAACTAGCTTCTCGTCCTCGTACCTTCTGCCCAATTGCCAAAACTCAGTAATATTTTTTACATATAAGATCCGTTCTCTTTGCTTGAAAATAAGCTGGTACACATTGGAGCCGACCGTTGCCTCAACAGTTGCCTCCCGTTCCTTTACTTGCTGTAAGATTGGGAATAAATCGGTTAGCAGCACACCTACAACGGAATCCCGCTCCAGCATAGCTGCTATATATGGATTATGCCATTCCACCGTTTTATCTTCATTATATAAAATAATTCCAAAGGGCAGCTCACTGATTACATCATTGCCTGCCTTCTTCACACGATAGGAAAGCGTTCCTAAATATGATTTTAAATCCCGGCGAAACGCTCTCTCCGCCAGTACGGTATAGACACCTACTCCACCTGTAAGCAGCAGCGCGAGCAACCCGAGCAACCACTCAAACCAAGCAAGGGCCGCTGTCATCAGTACCATTAATACAAAGGCCCAAATTTGGTGCATTCCGTGCCACCGTGTAACTAAAAACTTCGGCATTCAGATTCGCTCCTGTGCTATGATTTCGTAAACGATTTTCGGATTGGAAAAGCGGTATCTAGCACGCCGATTAAGCTCAGCGGCGGGAATACCAGCACCGGTATCGCAATGATCACCGGTATTGCTTTGTTCCACCCTCGTTGATGAGCAAGGAAAAAGAAAAATCCTACAGCCTGAATGGCAAAGACATAACTAAGCAAAGGCACTAAATTAAGTAACGCAATCGCAAAGAAAGATTCACTCGTGATGGATGTGAACATTTGAAATACATAAGCAATCAAATAGTAAATGACGAGAATGCGTGGAAGCTTCCAATCTCTAGCTAAAGCAAAGCTTGGAAYCTCTAATCCACTTTTATTCACGATTTTTCGTGACACAAAATGCGTAATAACGGTGAAAAAGAATGCGATCATGATGAATGTGACTGGAATCGAATTGGTCATCGTACGAATCGCTATCTCTGTTAAATCCGCATTCCATCCCTTCGGCAGCAATCCTTGCGACATCAAATCGTTAAATGTCGTTCTGACAACCGAACCTAACTCTTTGATTAATGAGAGGTCTAGAATAAATTCGAATAGAAGCAGCTCAAGCATCATCAGTGCCAAAAACACGATACTTCCATTCCTAATCACTTTAGAGACAGGCGCTTTCTTACGATATAAGTGGCCCATTACAATTGACGGTATTAGAAAAAACAAACCGATAATGAGCGTTGCTGGCCCACCCAGCAAATACGCAATTACCCACACAGGCACCAAGTGTGCCACAAACCATTTTGGCGGCAATATGGCATAGAGAACAACATAAGGCACCATCATTAGTAAAATGGCAAACATGTTAATCAGCGGGACTACAAGCGACAATAATAAAAGTAGTGCTGCACAGCTCCACAGCACGGGTTTCAAGCCGGTTCTCAAACCGTTCACCTCTTGCAAATTTAATTGTGTTTCTTATGAAACTTTTACAACTTATTATAGCATAAAAGCGGAATATAACACGTACAAGGGAACGATAACGATACCTAACCATACAAAAAGACGGAACCACTTCCTCATTCCGTCTTGTTTCTTTTTTATTTTGTCCTAACCATCTAGCAATTAGTACAGTGCATGAACACTACTCTTAATGTGTAAATTTACCTATCCTGAAGCACCGACTGTTGCTCTATAATAAGCTTTTGACAATAATCAATAATTTCACTTCTACGTACAATTCCAATAAAACGGTTTATATCATCAACGACCGGTACAAAGTTCTGTACCTTAGCAAGAGAGATCAAATCGTCCATATTCGCATCGATCCGTACGCTTTTGTTAGTTAGACGTAGCGGTATATCACTAAGCTTCACTTTATTAGCATGCTCAAAAGTAAGTTCTGGCCGGCTCTTCATAAACCATAACAGATCGCCTTCCGTAACTGTACCCGCATAACCACCGTCATCATTTATAATTGGAACTGCTGTATATCGATGATATTCCATTCGTTCAAGTGTTTGCCTAAGGGTCGTATCTTGCGACAAGCATACGACCTCCTGCTTAGGCAGCAAAAAAAAAGCAATATTCATTATGCCAATCACTCCGTTCCGTTTGCTCTTTTCATTCCATCATTATGAAGGCAGCAGACGGTTCAGAACATCCGCCTTATGGATTCGAAGTTTCCTCAGCGCTGCTAGTTAACGGTGCAACTTCTTTCTTCTCTTGCTCCATATATCTATCAGGGAGAATCAAGCTGGCCGCAGGAGTCTTCGGATCCATCCAGTTGGCAATCATCGTCTGTACCTTCGATAAATCCTCTTCATCGGCAAAATAATACCATGCCCCGCCGCTTACCTTCCGGTGTCCTTCACCAAGAAGTGAGTGGCTGTAAATATCTCTTTGCTTCGCCTGCAGCATGCTTTGCGCTAAATCGACAAGCTGCTGCGGACGCATATCCGTACTAAAGTTATCACCCATAATATTAATTAGTTCAGGTATCTTCGACCATTGATTTAATTGTGTCGCTTTATCCATTAACTCTTTGAGAAATATTTGATGACGCTCCGTACGATTCATATCACCGCCGGCATCCTCGCGATAACGGACATAATTCAACGTATCCTGTCCGTTATAGCTTTCCTGACCTGCCTTTATAACGAACTTCTCATGATCATAATCATCATTGACCATATCCTCTTCAATAGGAAGAGAGAGTCCGCCAATTTTATCAATAACGTTGCGGAATCCTTCGAAATTAATAGAAGCGTAATAATCAATTGGTGAATTAAATAGCTTCTCAACGGTATTCATTGCCATACCTGCACCGCCAAAAGCATAGGCATGGGTAATTTTGTCCTCTCTATCTTTACCCACTATTTCTACATACGTATCTCTCGGGATGGATACCATTAGAAGATCACCATCTGATGGGCGAACAACCGTGTAGATCATTGTATCCGAACGACCAATCTCATTGTCGCGTTGGTCTACACCCAGCAACAATAAAGAAAAGGGATCCTGCTGCTTCTTTACAGTACTGACTGTGACTGGTGTGCGTCCTTCTGCAGGCTTGTAGGTTTGTTCCAATTGTTTCTCGACATGGCCCTGAAGGAGCCAATCGAATCCAAGAGTTGCAAGCGCGCCGCGGTTAAAGTACCCCGCAATCATTATAACAACTAATATAGCCGCTGTCGTGTAAAGCCATTTACGTTTATTTTTCATAATCTGCTAATTTCTCCTATCTGGGCAAATCTTAATAACACATCCTCTTATTTTAGACGATCGAATGTCGAAACAAGTTACAAAACTTTTACAAAATATTCGTGCCAATATTTGAATGTGTAATTAACAAAAAAAGGTCTTTTGCTAACGATTGGCGAATACAATCATTGCATGTACATGATTATGAGAAAGGGTGACATCTCACTATGCAACAACCGCCAATCATGCAACCTGATCAATCATCAACGGGCTTAGATCCTAAAGTAGCCAGCTTGCTCTGTTACTTAGGTGGATTTATTACAGGCATTATATTTCTTATTTTGGAGAAGCAAAGCCGTTATGTGAAATTGCACGCCGTACAATCTATTGTTGTATTTGTCTTAATTGTTGTTTTATATATTTTGTTTGGTATACTGCCTTTAATCGGCTGGCTTCTTGCCTTACTGCTTGCTCCGGTCAGCTTTATTTTGTGGATCTGCCTTATGCTGCTAGCACTCCAAGGCAAGCTTCATAAGCTTCCTATTATCGGGGACTGGTGCGAACAGCAAGCAAGCAGATTTTAAAGCTTAGATAGCTCCAATCGTGCTGCCTTCGTAAGGCTGGCAACGACAAGCTCATGTGAGTGATCAATCATCTCTTGCAGCTCGATTTCGGATAAGGTACCGTCTATTGAAATGCTATTCCAGTGTTTCTTATTTAAATGATAGCCAGGCTGAATAGCTGCGTGCTGTTCACGCAGGTTCTGGGCAATGACAGGATCACATTTTAATGAAACGGATTGTGATGAGAATAAGGCGAACATTTTACCCGCGACCTTCATGACGAGCGGCTCAGGGCCAAATGGATATTCACGTTGGGCTCCCTGCTTCTGCTCACAATAATAGATAAGCTGCTGCAATCTATTACCTCCTTAAATCATTTTTCAATCATACCTATTATAACGAATTAAGAGCTCTCTTTACAGTATCCTAAATGCAAAAAAAAGACAGCGGGCAGCTGTCTTTTCTTATATCCATTACACTATAACAACTTATCTTGCTCGGCTTAACTGAAACATACGGCCATAATCACCATGATCATGTAAGGCGGCATTCTCTAACTGTATCGTAGAATGATGAATGCCGTATTTGCTTTTCAGCAGCTCACTCATCGCCAAAGTGACACAATAGGGCTGAATGTCCTCTCTTACAAATACATGAGCCGTTAGCGAGTAATGCTCTGTCGTCACCGCCCACAAATGCATCTCGTGGACATCTTCAACACCTTCGACTGAAGCAATATCGCTGCGTATTTGCTCCAAATTAAACCGTTCAGGAACGGATTCCATTAGAATCAAGTACGATTCTCGAATAATTTTAAACCCACCTGTACAAATAATTGCCCCAATAACCATACTGATTATCGGATCGAAGATCGTCCATCCTGTATAGTAGATAAGTATCGCTGACATAATGACACCTACCGAGCTAAGCAAATCACCGATAAAATGCCATAAAGCGCTCTTCACATTTAAGTTATTTTCCTCTTTCATGCTTCTACTTAAAACAAAGGTTAGTATGGCATTAACTAGAAGCCCAATGGAAGCGATGATAAGCATCAACTGCAGGTTGACGTCCTCTGGGTGAATTAACCTTCCAATACCTTCGACAACAATCCAAATCGCGATTACAATGAGTGCCAGACCGTTCAGAAAAGATGCAATGATCTCAAAACGAAGAAATCCGAAAGTAAATTTTTGATTCGGACTTCGAGTGGCCATATAGATAGCTAGCATACTAAGACCCAATGCAAATACATCGGATACCATGTGTGCAGAATCAGATAATAGGGCAAGAGAATGAGATAAAACTCCTCCGATTAACTCAACAAATGTAAAAAACAAGGTAAGAACTAGTGTGATCCACAATGTTTTCCTCGACTTTTGCTGCTCCTTGACGTGATCAAGGTGATGAAAATCAGACTTATCCATATCTCAATCGCCCCCACTTATTTAGAATTATTCTAATATAAGTCCCATTATATTCCGATGGGAGCAAGCATGCAAATGAACGTTTTATGGATAATACAAGTAATAATCATTGTCAGGAGTACAGCTTTGATCGCAGCTTAAACCATTCAAACACGTGAGTTACGAAAACCTTTAGAACCGCATATCCTGGAACCGCTAGTATAATACCGACAAATCCAAATAAATTACCTGCCGTCAAAATAACGAAAATAATCGTAATGGGATGAATTTGTAAGCTCTTACCCATAATCTGTGGTGATATGAACTTCCCTTCAATTAATTGTACGATTGTCCAGATTACTATCATTTTTAATAGCATAACCGGTGATGTAACAAGCGCTACAATTAATGCCGGAGTGATCGCAATTGCCGGGCCTAGATAAGGGATAATCGCGGTACATGCAGCAATTAATGCGAGCACAAGCGAATACTCCAGCCCAATTATAAGATAACCAATGTAGAGCAAGCCTCCTATACAAAAGCTTACGATAATCTGCCCGCGTATATAGCTGCTTATTTGACTGTTCATTTCGCCCATTACATGCAGGGTTGGTGTTCTCATCTTATCCGGCAGGAAGCTGACGATATGGCCAGGGAGGCGCTTGCCATCCTTTAATAAATAGAACAATATAAACGGTAGCGTTACGATCGCTAGCAATACTTCAGTCAATGCGCCTACAAACGAGCCGATGCTCGATACAGTACCATTTACGATCGATGTCATTTTCTCTGTCAGCTGACTGGTTACATTTGTTGCGTTCACATTAAACCATTCCTGCAATTGGCCCGATAAGGCACTTCCCATAAATATATCAAATTCGTCATCCAGCTTCTCTATATACTGAGGGAGGCTATTGACCAAACCAGTAATCTGATCTGAGATAAGCGGAATTACAACAATTAATAAGATTGTTATTAACGTTGCAATGATAATGTACAGCAGTAATATCCCATAGATTCGTTTTACTTTTCTACGTTCCAGTAGATCGACTAGCGGATTAAGTAAATAATAAGCGACACCAGCGAGTATGATAGGTAACAAGACCGTTTTAAGTAATACAGTCAGCGGTGTGAAAATAAAAGATATTTTGTTAAACACAAAAATGTTCAGCCCAATAAGGAGTAATACAAGCAGAAATATAACAAACTTATTGTTTAAAACAAACTTTTTAAATCCCCCGGAGCTCGTCTTCAATCGTTCCATCCGCAACTCTCCTGCTTCTGCATATGTTTGTATAAAGAAAACCCGTTGAGTATGACCTCAACGGGTTTTCAGGGCAGAGTAATACTACTCTGTAGTGTAAGGAAGCAATGCGATTTGACGTGAACGTTTAATTGCAACTGTAAGCAAGCGTTGGTATTTCGCGCTTGTACCAGTTACACGACGTGGCAAGATTTTGCCGCGTTCGCTGATAAACTTTTTCAGCAAATCTGTATCTTTATAATCAATTTTCGTGATTTTATTTACAGTGAAGAAACAAACTTTACGACGTTTGTTACGGCCACCTTTGCGTCCGCCGAATTTGCGTTCTGGACGCTCATCTTGACCGGCATCTCTTTGTGGTTTAAAAGCCATATTGGTATCCTCCTTATCGTTGAAAATAACACAGTTACATAACGCTCGTACAAAAGTACAATGTTATGCAGCTGATTCCTGAGACCATGCAATAGCTATGAAGCATATGCTAGAGTCTCAAAAAGGCAAATCATCTTCTGATATATCAATCGGGCGTCCGTCATCCTGAAATGGATCACGGCTGTCGTTACGTGAGTTATTACCAGATGATCGGTTACCGCCACCTTGGGAAGCATTGCCTCCGTAGGATCCGCCGCCGCCGCTTGTACTACCACCGGAACTGCCAGCCCCACCGCTGTTGCCTCCGCCTTCTTCACGCGCTCCACCTTCACGATTGGACTCTAAGAATCGTACGTTATCAGCAATAACTTCCGTCACATAGACGCGCTTGCCTTCGTTATTCTCATAGTTCCGCACCTGAATGCGTCCTTCAACCGCTGTTAAACGGCCTTTGCGTAAATAGTTAGCGCAAGTTTCAGCCAGTTGCCGCCAAGTTACGATCGGAATAAAATCCGCTTCACGTTCGCCTTGACCACTCGTATACGAGCGATCTACTGCAATCGTGAACTGAGTAACCGCAACGCCTGCAGGCGTATAGCGAAGCTCTGGGTCTCTCGTCAATCTGCCAATTAGTATAACACGATTCAACATCGTTTCTGACCTCCCAATCGAACAATCCAGCAGGATTAAGCGACGTCTCTGACGATCAATGAACGGATAACTTCATCCGTAATCTTCATGATGCGGTCAAGTTCATTCACAACTTCAGTAGTTGCGTTGAAATGTACCAGTATAAAGTAACCATCACGTAGCTTATTGATCTCATACGCAAGACGACGTTTTCCGCTCACGTCTTGCTTAGTGACCTCTCCGCCATTGGAGATGATGCCATGGAATTTGTCAACGATAGCTTGAAGAGCTTCTTGCTCAACGTCTGGACGAATAATGTACATCACTTCATATTTGCGCATATTGTTTCACCTCCTCTTGGACTAACGGCCCCATAAAATGGAGCAAGGAGCGAGCATTTTGCTCGCATACTTGAATACTATATCAAATTAATGTGCCCATTACAAGTAAAGTCTCATAACCGTTATCTTCTAGCTATGCTTTTCACGTAACTGCAAATACTACAGACAGGGACATTGCATCATCCTGTCCTTTTCATAAATACACGGGAGGTGAACAAAATGGGTGAAGGAACGATTTTCTCGCCTGGTGACAAAGCACCAAACGATGGCACCTATATTGAAGATGGAGTTAACTCCTTTCACATGGGTATTTCAAACCCGAAGAAGGTTCAATTAAAAAGAGGTGAACGTTTCCCGGATACAACAAACCATGAACGAAAATGGAAGCGTATGGGCCACTAAAAATTCGAAAAAAATTGAATATTTCTAATGCTCTTAAGCCATTCTAATGATTGACGGTGTGAAGAGAGGTGTGGTTCCGTTGAACCATTTTGGCAAGCGTAAACGATTGATGCCGCCACCTGGCGGTCTAGCTATCGTATCTCGTTAGAAAAGCCTGAAGAGGATTTCGTTTACTTCGAATAAGAGTGGTGTGTCAAAGACTTTTGTCTGCAGCACATATACGCATTCGAGCATCAACATGCAATGTGAATAGATCGACTCAACCATCAAACACCGTCAAGAAGAGAGCTCGCGAGAGCTCTCTTCTTTTATTAGTCCACTGAATAATTAATTTATCTATTGATTCTACTCTTGACTATACTCTGCGCTGGTGTCGATTCTAATCATATTATTTGCAGCGCCCCAAGTTACGCTAAAGTTAAGTGCCTCACCAAGATCACGCAGCTTAAAGTAGTTGTTGCCGTCAATATTGTAGGCTGTCAGCATAATCTGCTTCCCGTTCAGATAAACATTGGAACTCGTTGTATTCGCGTGCTTCGCAGCCGATTGCTGCGATATAACCCACTCTAAAGCCCTTGTTCGAGCCTTTTAGCGCCATAGCTAGATCGTGACTTGTCTTGGCACTCCACACGACTAGCAGTGTGGCTTAGCTATAATTTACTTGGACCTATTGAATCACCAATTTGGACTAATCCCGATTCAAAATAAAAAAAGCTTCCTAATGGTCATTTTGGCCATTAGGAAGCTTTCTGCTCGTTACATGTTTTATAGGTAAGAAAATAAAAAAACGGTTCATAATTTGAACCGATCGATGATATCTTATGGCGGAGAAGGTGGGATTCGAACCCACGCACGGTTTGACCCGCCTAACTGATTTCGAGTCAGCCCCCTTGGGCCTCTTGGGTACCTCTCCGCATATAAAGGTGACACAAAAAATATTGTATCACAGCAGATGTTCGGATGCAAGAGTTGTGCATTAATTTTGCTTTATTTTGTTATTTATTAACCTGGCTAATGACAGCAACTTTAAATCCGGCATTCTCCATCGATATATCTTCATTTTCGTTCATTTTTTATATGTTTTTTCACACATTTATCAATAATTTGTTTTATATTGGTTATATGGTTTCTAATAGGAGTCTACAAGAAAATAGAACATTACATCTATACGGAGGATTACCCAATGTACAATGAGTTCCATATTCGAAGCTTCATTGGTACACGTGACAATGACTGGCATGATCCTGGATTACATCACCATGCTACCTTTGAGATCAGCATTCTATTGGAAGGCCGCGGAGTCTTCGAATGTTGTGAGGGTAAACAAGCCTTGGAGTCTGGCCATGTTGTACTCATCCCCCCTCATACGCCCCATTTCTTTGAAGGCCACGGTAAAAACCGTTTCGGCGTTATTCACTTAGAAGGAATGACTCCAGAAATAAATGATTTGTTGAACATGCAGATTAATGAAGGAAAGCCTACTGTCTTCGCTTTATCTCGTCTTGATAAGGATCGATTTGAACGTTTGTTCCGTGAGTGGCTGCGTATCAAGTCGTCCCATTTAAAAGAACAAACGAGAAACTATACCTCTTGGACCGAAGTGTTGATTCTATTCTTGCTTGAGCATTCGCAAAAGAATCAGCAGTCGCTCACTATCACCAAAGCCGCAGATTATATTCGTGAAAATTTGCAACAAGGTGTGCAAATTTCCAGTATGGCCGCGCTAGCTGGATTTTCGGAAGCTGGGTTTCGAAGACTTTTTGAACAAGTTTATCATATGAGTCCTAAAAAATATCACCAGCAGTGCCGAATGACGGAAGCGAAATGGCTATTGAGCTCATCAGATAAAGAAATTATGGAGATTGCAAATCAAATCGGATTTTCAAGGCTTCATTCTTTCTCCCAATGGTTCAAACAAACGGAAGGCGTCTCCCCTACYGAATGGCGAAAGATGCAGCAGCTTGGCTGACAGGTGTCCTCTGATTTATGGCGATTTACGTAAATTGTTTATCGATTTTAATAAATACATACCTACCTGAATCGATTATTCTTTGTTTGTAGATTAAAAACTAGCAGTTGTTAGTTAAATAGAATGGGGAGGGTACACGAATATGACAGTTAGAGTTGGATTTATCGGTGTTGGCGGCATGGCCGAACATCACATTAAAACATTGAATAAGATCGAGCATGCCCAAATTACCGCTGTATATGATATTAATCAAAGCAGATCTCAAGAGGTTGCAGCAACTTATGGCGCCAAGTCTTACGAAAGCAGTGATCAATTAATGGATTCAGGTGAAATCGATGCCTTATTCATTTGCACCCCCCCTTTCGCACGAGATGGTATTGAGGAAGCTGCAGCACGTAGAGGCATTCACCTACTATCTGAAAAACCAGTCGGTTTACATATGGACGAGGTTCGTAATAAAGAGAAGCTCATTATTGAATCAGGCATTATCCATTCTTCGGGCTATTGCCTCCGTTATCAGGATATCGTCGCTAAAGCGAAAGACTACCTGTCAAGCAAGCAAATCGACCTTGTTCTTTCATATCGCCTTGGCAGCATGCCGGGCGTGCGCTGGTGGAGAATGCAGGAGCAATCTGGCGGTCAATTAGTTGAGCAATCCACCCATCAGTTGGATTTGATCCGTTACTTAGCTGGAGACTTCAAGCAAATACAAGCCATCCATGAACAACGCCATATTCAAAATATTGACCCCGAAGCTACCACATATGACGTTGGTACTGTATCATTCGTCCTGAACTCAGGCGCGATTGGAAATATTACAAGCAGTTGCTTAGCCAATTATGGCGGTCGCAGTGGAGTAGAGTTTTACGGGCACGACTTCTTCCTCTCTATTGATGGTATGACACTGCGTATTATAGATGAAACTCAAAACATAACCGAAGTATCTGAAGTTGATTTCTACTACGAGCAAGACAAAGCATTCATAGAGGCTATTAGAACCAATCAGCCAAGCTTGATACTAGCAAATTTCACAGAGGCCGCCGACACCTTAGCCGTATGTTTAGCCGCTAATGATTCTGCTGCAATTGGAAAACCCATTACCTTTTCATAGGGAGAAGTGATTGAATTGATCAAGTCTATCAATCAATGGTGTTTCAAGGATGACACGCCGATCGAGCAAGTTTTTGCAATAAGCAGTGACGCAGGATTTGGAGCTGTAGAACTTAACCTCTATCAGCCCGGTGGTATTGGACTTACAATGGAGTCTACTGCAGCAGAGGCCGAGAAGATTGGTACTCTTGCTCGTCAATATGGAATACAGCTCCGCAGTTTGTCTACATCACTGCTGTGGCAATCCCCGCTCTCTTCTCCCGATGCTTCAGTGCGTGAGCGTGGTCGTCAAGTTGTCACAAAACAGCTTGAGCTTGCCGAACTTCTCGGGATGGATACGGTATTAGTCGTTCCAGGTTCTGTGAACCCTGACACTCCCTATGATCAATGCTACGAACGCAGCTTCCGGGAATTGCAGCTTCTCACCGTCGAGGCAGAGAAACGTAAAACTCAAATAGGTGTCGAAAACGTGTGGAACAAGTTTCTACTGTCACCGCTGGAGATGGCGCGATACGTAGATGATATCAACTCCCCATACGTTGGCGTTTACTTCGATGTAGGAAACATATTGCTGTACGGATACCCTGAACAATGGATTCGTATACTGGGATCCCGCATATTCAAAATTCATGTAAAAGACTTCCTGACTAGCGTCGGAAATGGTAGCGGTTTTGTCTCCCTTCTTGCTGGCAATGTAAATTGGAAAGCAGTCCGAGAAGCGCTTCAAGACATTAACTATACCGATACAGTCACTGCTGAGCTTGGCATTTACGCTGCAGCCCCCCTGCAACTGGTATATGATACTTCTCGTCATCTGGATATTATCTTTGGTGGCGAAGCGAAATAGTTGTTCAGCAGAGGCATGCTCCTAACCAAAAGTTAGAAGAGCATGCCTTTTATTTTCCAAATGGACGATTAGTCATTAACTCCGTAATCGTCAACCTCCTCCAACTCAATTTCTCATGAGCTTTATTGAAATGATATTGTTGCGATTGCTTCTTTGCGTTTATACCATCTATTCCCCCTCTTCAGAATGCCTAGGCACCTCACTCCGCCTTTGCACCAGCACATATGTCTATTTACTTCTTCATAACAAAAGACCTCCTACAAGTGAATGTAGAAGGTCTGGTTAGACAGGTAAGTAAAATATCAACTATTGCTCACCTATAAGTCTTTTTAATTGGTTATTTATATCTTTTATATTCATTGATGTTAATTTTTCTTATAAACCTTCCTCTGCTAGCTTTGAACGAAGAACCTTCTTCATATTCTTTTCAAACTTAGCTCTAGGAATCAGGACACTATGCTTGCAGCCCACACATTTAATTCGAATATCCATGCCCATTCTGATGATTTCCATCTCATTGGAGCCGCATGGATGCTGCTTTTTCATTTGTACAACATCGCCAAGATCAAACTGTTTTCGTTCCATCCTTCACGCCTCCCTTTTCATTGCGTTGATAGGTTACCATCCGTGGATATGGAGCTTGAATCTCATTCAAATCTAATGCCTTTTTTATTTCTATATTTAATTTACGTGCAATGATTGCATGTGTATTCGGCCGACACTCTGCAATAACCCGCAGTGTAACCCCTGTCGGTGCAATTGCTTGTATGCCAAGTACCTCCGGGGAATTTATTAGGTTCTCATCCTGCATATTTAGTATCGTATAACGAATCACTTCCAACGCACGCTCTACATCCTCTTCCAGGGCAATGGAAACATCCACTACAGCTAGCGTATTATTAATGGAAAAGTTAGTAACCTCATTTATCATACCATTCGGAATGATATGCATTTCTCCCGTCCAACTCTGTATACGAGTTGTTCGCAGACCAATCAATTCTACTGTACCTTTAAATTGCCCCGTCTGAATAACATCACCTACACCAAACTGGTCTTCAAGCACGATAAAAAATCCAGTTATAATGTCCTTAACCAAGCTTTGAGCTCCAAAACCGATCGCAAGCCCAAGAACACCGGCTCCTGCAAGCAGCGGACCTAAGTTAATCCCGAACTCAGACAATACAAGCATTGAAGCAATAAAGTAGATCACATAGGATACTACATTTTTAAGCAATTTTCCAACTGTTGTCATCCTTCTTGCGTGGTTAATTAATCTTTTGTCTTCACTATCTATAACAACTCGATCGATGGTTTTATGAATAATCCAAACTACAAGGCGAGCTATGATTAGAATTAAGAAGACACGTATTACTCCCTCTCCAAAACCTTTCCATAAACTCTCTTCTGTAAGCCAATCAACGACTTTAGTTAACCTTTCTTTGATTGACACCGGTATTCCTCCTTCATCCTATCCCTATATCCTGTGTGATTCTATATCTCTATGGCTTCATAACCAGTTTGAACGGGTCTGAATATTCCTCGAATTTCAACTAACTCCTGCTGAATTACATCTTTCACTGTTATCAGGTCTTCCTCTGGAAAATGAATCGATAGTGCGCAGCCCGCTGTAATTTCTTTTGGAGTTGGACATATATCAATTTCAACTTCGGCATATTCAAGTAACATCTCTGCCCGCAACGCCTGCTGTGTAGAGTCAAAAGCGATTAACATATGCACCTCCCAAAGTTTGTGTAACAAACTTACTTCGTAAGCATAGACACTAAAGTTTGTGTAACAAACCTATTTTTTAAGCATATCTATACAGAAATATGAAGTTCAAAGCTATCGGACGTATAAAATGGTTGACTCATCCATATACTAGTAACATATTAATAGC